>DAIPZW010000010.1:0-13520 GCA_036781965.1 Bacteroidales bacterium | reverse complement strand
ATTGATTTTAGATTTTAGATTGTAGCTTAAACCTGAAACTCTCAACCCTCAACTCTCCATTCTCCACTTAAGAAAGAAACCTTTTTCCTCCTTCATTCGTTTTATTCTTGTAAGTCAATAAAATAAAAGAAAACGATTATGAAATCAAATTTTAACTACAAAGAAGTGCCTTATGATTACTTACGTTGCCAAAATTCTGACTGCGAGCAAGCGGAAAACTGTCTTAGATACCAGGTGGGCTTGCTTCAAGACGAGGAAACTTCGATTTTTAGAATGCTTAATCCGCTTTATGTAAAGCTTCAAGGTGAATGTAAATACTTTGCTCCTGATCAAATGGTTCGTTATGCTCAAGGAATAACTCATTTGTTTGATAAACTACCCTATGATAAATATCTAAAAATCAAGAAAATGATTATAAACAAACTGAATCATTCGGAATTTTATCGTATTTATCGGAAAGAGAAAATGCTGACTCCTGACCAACAAGACTTTATTAAAAGAATATTTGAAGAAGAAAAGATAAAGGAAAAACCAACATTTGATGAATACATTGAACGTTATGATTGGCAATAAGTTAGGAGTTTCAACCTTTTTTTTGCTTTGAAACAAACCGTTTCAAAGGTCGAAACACTCCGTTTCAAGGGTTGAAACATTTCGTTTCAAAGGTTGAAACACTCTGTTTCACGGCTTGAAACGATGTGTGCCATACGGTAGCATGAAAAATTAATCTCCCGCCCCGCCGGCAAGGTCAAGCAGTTCGTTGGTGATTGCCTGTTGCCGTTGTTTGTTAAACAGGATGGTGAGTTCGCCCAACAGGTCGGAGGCATTGTCCGTGGCTATTTGCATAGCAATCGTACGGGCTGCTTGTTCGGCTGCGGCGGAGTCTAATATGGAAGCATATATTTTTCCGTATAAAGATTTAGGAATAAGGGACGTCAGGATGGTTTCTCTGTCCGGTTCGATTAGATAGTCTGTTTGAATGGCGGTGTCTGCTTCTTTGTCGGAAGTTAAATCCAGCGGCAAGTATTGCTCATGGGTTGGGATTTGCACTCCCATACTTTTGAAATGATTATAAACCAACTCGACACGGTCTATTTTCTTTTCCAGAAAGTCGTTTATAACGTTTTCGGCGATAGACTTCGCTTCGGAAAAGTTGGGCTTGTCCATCAAATCGACAAAGCTTCCTTTGACTGTGACAGGAAGGTTGTTCTTCTTGATGGCATCTTCTATTTTTTTTCCTATGGGATATACTTCAATTACTTTGCCGGAGATGGAACGATAGTGGTTTATCCTCTCGGTCAGAAGGCGCAAGGCGTTGGAATTAAAGGCTCCGCACAAACTAGAGTTTGACGAAATGACTATGATTGCTATTCGATTCGGTTCGCGCTCCTCAGATAATGCGGAATTATAGTCATTAACCGCGGCAAGAAACGAATGTAGTATCTCGTTTAACTTGTTCTGATAGGGCAGGAAGCGTTCTATTTGCGCTTGCGCTTTGCGTAGCTTGGCAGAAGATACCATCTTCATGGCTGAAGTAATCTTCTGCGTAGATTTTACAGAGGTTATTCGTCCTTTTATCTCTTTTAATGAAGGCATAGACTATAGTTGTTCTTTTAGCTGTTGGCTTCGTTCTTTATTGCATAGTTCTTGGCTACTTCGATAGCTACCGCCCGTAGTTTCGCTTCAACGTCTTCGTTCAGCGTTCCTTGCTTCAATATGTCCAATACGTCTGTTTTATGTTTCATTTCCAACAGGTTTAGGAATGCAGATTCGAAGTCGCGCACTTTATCTACAGGTACATTGGCTAACAGTCCTTTGGTTCCTACATATATAATAGCGATTTCGTTCTCAACCGGAATAGGGCTGTATTGGGGTTGGATAAGTAGTTCGGCGTTTTTTCTTCCTTTGTCTAAGGTGCGTCTGGTTACTTCGTCCATGTCTCCACCGAATTTGGTGAAGGCTTCCAGTTCGCGGTATTGTGCTTGGTCGGTCTTCAATGTTCCGGCAACCTTTTTCATTGCCTTGATTTGTGCATTTCCTCCTACACGGGAAACGGAAATCCCGACGTTGATAGCAGGTCTGATACCGGCATTGAACAATCCCGATTCAAGGAAGATCTGTCCGTCAGTAATAGAGATTACGTTGGTAGGAATATATGCTGATATATCTCCCGCTTGTGTCTCGATAATGGGCAAAGCTGTCAAGGAACCTCCTCCTTTTATCTTGCTTTTCAAGGTTTCGGGAAGGTCGTTCATTTGAGAAGCTACCTTGTCGTTGTTGATAATCTTAGCTGCCCGTTCCAAAAGTCTTGAGTGCAGATAGAAAACGTCGCCCGGATAGGCTTCGCGTCCTGATGGTCTTCTCAAAATCAGCGAAACTTCACGATATGCTACCGCTTGTTTGGATAAGTCATCATAGATAACAAGGGCATGACGACCGGTGTCTCGGAAGTATTCTCCGATTGCTGCTCCCGCAAATGGGGCATAGAACTGCATGGCAGCAGGGTCTGAAGCCGTAGCCATTACGATAATGGTATATTCCAATGCTCCGTGTTGTTTCAAAGTATTGACAATGTTAGCCACCGTAGAGCCTTTTTGCCCGACGGCAACGTATATACAATACACAGGGTCTCCTGCTTCGTATCTGGCGCGCTGGTTTATAATGGTATCAATACCGATTGCTGTCTTGCCTGTTTGGCGGTCGCCGATGATTAGCTCTCTTTGACCTCGACCAATAGGTATCATTGCATCGATAGACTTAATCCCTGTTTGCAGAGGTTGGTTTACAGGTTCTCTGTATATTACGCCGGGTGCTTTTCTTTCCAAAGGCATTTCAAGCAGTTCTCCTTCGATCGCACCTTTTCCATCAAGCGGTTTTCCTAAAGGATCCACTACACGTCCCAACATTCCTTCTCCTACGTTGATAGAAGAAATGCGTTTAGTACGCTTCACGGTGTCTCCTTCCTTAACCAAGTTGGTAGGTCCTAATAATACAGCGCCGACATTGTCTTCTTCCAAGTTCATCACAATGGCCATTAAGCCATTTTCGAATTGAAGAAGCTCGCCCGCTTCCGCATTATTTAGTCCGTAGATACGAACTACACCGTCACTTACCTGAAGCACTTTACCCACTTCTTCAAACTTCACTCGGGTATCAATGCCTTCCAGTTGCATTTTCAGTACTTCCGAAACTTCACTTGCTTTTATATCTGGCATAATATTATGTCGTTAAGTCTAATCTTAGTTGATTTAATTGGTCTTTTACGCTTGCGTCTAGTCGTTTGTCTTCTATTTCAAGAATGAATCCGCCGATGATGTCAGGATCTTCTTTGGAATGAAGTTCGATGTTCTTGCCCGTAATCTTGTTCAAGGCTTCAATAACATCTGTTTTCAACTTCTCCGAAGCAGGATAAATCGTTGTCAAATGAGCAATGACTGTTCCTTTGTTCTTCCTGTATACATTCTTATATACTCGGGCTATGTTTCCAAAATAGGTTCCTCGTCCGCTTTTAACTATCATGAGAACAATTCCTGTCAGTAATTCATTGTCGCGAACGCCGCAAGCTGTTAAAAGAAGTTCTGTTTTCTTTTCATTAGATACAGTAGGATTGGCTAAGGCTTTCTTCAAATCGGGGAAGGCAAGATAGCTTTCAATGAACTTCTCCATATATTCATAAAGAGATGTCTCCTGCTTTTGCTCAGCCGCGTATTCGTAAATAGCCCTTGCGTATCGAGTTGCAATTCTTCCTGTATCCATTCTTTAGTTATTCTGAGCTTCGTTTATTAGTTTATCTACCAACTCTGTCTGAGCGGCTTTGTCTTCCAGGTTTTTACGAAGTATCTTCTCTGCTATATCAATAGAAAGCGTTGCTACTCGGTTGTGAATATCCTTGATAGCAGCTTCTTTTTCTTTCTCAATGGCAGTTTTCGCTTCTTCCATTACCTTTGTTGCTTCTGTTGATGCTTGCTCTTTAGCTTCATTTATCAGCTTGGTACGCAATTCTTTTGTTTCGTTCAACATGCGAACTTGTTCTTCGCGAGCTACATTCAGGATGCGTTCTCCTTCTTCTTTGATGCTCGCTAATTGTTCATTCGCTTGTTTAGCCGAAGCTAACGAATTGTCAATATAAGCTTTCCGTTCTTCCACCATCTTAACGATGATTGGCCAACCCAATTTCGCAAGTATAAAAAATACTACTCCGAAACAAAGAAGCATCCAGAAGAGAAGTCCGGGATCGGGTGTTAATAAACTCATGATTCTTTTATTAAATGAATGAAAGCAATGAATTATTCATTCTCTCTTCCTTATTATAAAAGGAATCCGCAAACTACTACTGCAAACAAAGCAACTCCTTCAATAAGTGCTGCTGAGATAATCATGTTTGTACGAATATCTCCGGCTGCTTCCGGCTGACGGGCAATACCATCCATTGCAGATTTACCGATATTACCAATACCTAATGCGGCTCCGATTACAATTAAACCGGTTCCTATTGCTGCTCCTAATTTCCCTAATCCGGCACCTGCCGCTACTTGTAATAATACTGTTAGTAACATAATTCTAGGTTTTTAATTTATGATTGTTATATATTTAATTTCTAATTCTTAATTCTTGGTATGATGAGGTTCTATTTGAGCTAAACCTATATAAACTGCTGAAAGCATGGTGAATACGTATGCTTGAATATAGGCAACCAATAACTCTACACAGTCAATAAATATAGTCATCACTACAGATATTACACTCATGCTTCCATTGATTGCAGTTCCCATTTTAGCAGTCAGGAAAATAACACAAACCAATCCCAATACCATGGCGTGCCCTGCCAATATATTAGCAAACAAACGAATCATCAAAGCAAAAGGCTTAGTGAAGACTCCTGCCAATTCGATTGCAGGCATCAACGGAATTGCTTTCATCCAAATAGGAACATCCGGCCAAAAGATTTCTTTCCAGTATTCTTTGCTCCCAAAAGCATTTACCATAAAGAACGTAAACAGAGCTAATACTAAAGTAACAGCAATGTTTCCGGTTACGTTCGCTCCTCCGGGAAAGATAGGAATAAGTCCTAACAGGTTATTCAATATAATAAAGAAGAAAGCCGTAAGCAGATAAGGGGTGTATTTCCTGTAATTCTTACCTATACAAGGTTTTATTATACCATCGACCACCGACATAATAGTCAGTTCGACAAAAGCAACAAAGCCTTTGGGAGAACATTCCTCCGGTTTATCTTTTTTCTTTTTATAATAATTGGCACAATGCAATATAATCAAAATCAATAATATACTGCTCATAACTAATGAAGCGGCATTCTTGGTTAAGGATAGGTCTAAAGGACGAACTTCTTCGCCGTTAATTATTTCTACAATCTTTCCGTTGTATTCTTCGCTGTGAGAAATATGAAAACCCTCATAGCTATCGTGTCCATGATGAAACTTAGAAGACAAAAAGATATGCCAACCGCTTTCTTTCCCCTTTACAATAATGGGAAGTGGAATAGAGTAGTGCGTTTCGCCAACTGTCGTAACATGCCACTCATAAGCATCCGCCAAGTGATCCAAGATCAAGGCTTTTACATTCAAATCCTCTTCTTCTTCGTGAAAAGCAGCGGAAGAAGACAATGGAATAGCTATCAATAAGCTAATAAACAGCGCGAATCTGATGTAAAGTTTCATTGTTTTTTATATTTCTTTTCAGTATTAGCCATATAAAGCGTATCACATAATAGATACACAAGATAAATCAAGACAAATACCAACATGAATCGTTTAATTTCTACTTTAATGTTCATGACGTAAGTCGCTGCAAATATTAAAGATATAATAAGTCGTCCTGCTTTCAAACCAAGATAAATGTTTACTAATTGCTTAGCAGACGCTTCTTTTCTTTTTCTTGTAATAACAAAGACTGTTAATAGCTCATATAAGTAGAAAACACCTAATAAAATAAGAGACCAAGTAATCAATACAGGCTGTTTAAGCAAAGATTCCCCACAGAAACAGGCAACAGCAGCCAATATAAGGCTTATTGCTGTCAAGCTAACTACGTATCGTTTACTTTTCTTATCCATACATTATTCTATACAAACCGTTATCACTCCTTTTTTCATTTCAACGAAACCTCCGTCTATTTCAATTTCCGTGTTTTCTCCTTCATGGCGGTAGATTACCTTTCCCTTGACAAGGACGGATATAATAGGAGCGTGTCGGTCTAATATCGTAAAAGAACCGTTTATCCCGGGCAAGGTTACTAAGTCTGCTTCGCCCTTATAGATTGATTTTTCAGGAGATATGATGTCTAATCTCATGTGTTCCTTTAGTCTATATTGTGTTCTTGTTTCAACTTATTCGCTTTCTCGATAGCATCTTCAATTGTTCCAACGTTCAAGAAAGCTTGTTCAGGTAAATAATCGACTTCTCCGTCCATTATCATATTAAATCCTTTGATTGTATCCTCAATACTAACCATTACTCCCGGAACCCCGGAGAAAGCTTCTGCCATGAAGAAAGGTTGTGATAGAAAACGTTGTACGCGTCGAGCGCGGTTTACTACCAATTTATCTTCATCTGAAAGTTCTTCCATCCCTAAGATGGCGATAATATCTTGAAGTTCTTTGTAACGTTGCAATAATTGTTTAACACGTTGAGCCGTGTTGTAGTGTTCATCTCCCAAGATATTAGGATCTAATACACGAGAAGTAGAACCTAGCGGATCTACGGCAGGATAAATACCTAATTCGGAAATCTTTCTGTCCAATACGGTAGTCGCATCCAAGAATGCGAAGGTAGTAGCCGGAGCAGGGTCAGTTAAATCGTCCGCCGGAACATATACCGCTTGAATAGAAGTGATTGAACCTGATTTTGTGGAGGTAATACGCTCTTGCATCTTACCCATTTCCGTAGCCAAAGTAGGTTGATAACCTACGGCAGAGGACATACGTCCCAACAAAGCCGATACTTCCGAACCTGCTTGCGTAAAACGGAAAATATTATCAATGAAAAACAAAATATCGCGCCCTGTACTTCCGCCTTGATCACGGAAAGATTCGGCAATAGTCAAACCTGATAAGGCAACATCACTACGTGCGCCCGGAGGTTCATTCATTTGTCCGAAAACCAAGGTAGCTTGAGATTTTTCCAACTCATTATAATCTACTTTGGATAAATCCCATTCTCCGTTTTCCATTCCTTTCTTAAATTCTTCTCCGTAGCGGATAACGCCTGATTCGATCATTTCGCGAAGCAAATCATTCCCCTCACGAGTACGTTCTCCAACGCCGGCAAAAACTGAGAAACCGTGATGTCTTTTGGCGATGTTGTTGATCAACTCCATAATCAAAACGGTTTTTCCAACCCCTGCACCTCCGAAAAGACCGATTTTTCCTCCTTTTAGATAGGGAGCAAGCAAATCTATCACCTTGATTCCTGTGAAAAGAATCTCAGTTGAGGTGGAAAGTTCCTCGAATTTAGGTGCTTCACGATGGATAGGTTGTATATTATCATAATTAACGTCCTTCATCCCATCGATGGTTTCCCCAATCACATTGAGCAAACGACCTTTTACTTGTTCTCCAGTGGGCATGGAAATAGGTCTATTCATATTCATAGCCTTCATTCCGCGACTAATACCGTCAGTTGAGTCCATGGCTACCGTACGAACTGTATATTCTCCGATATGTTGTTGAACTTCAACTACTAATATTTTCCCGTCGGGGCGAACAATTTGAAGGGCGTCCAGGATTTGAGGAACAGCAGATACTGTTTCTTCGTAAGATACGTCGATTACGGGACCGATTACTTGGGATACATATCCAAAACTTTCAGACATATAGGTATAATTTTTTTCAGTTTTTTCAATTTCGAGGCAAAGATAAATATTCTTTCCAAATATCATCCAAATTTTTCAAATAGTTTTTACAAAAATTTATTACATTCCACCCGAACCTGTCTCACGACAGAATGTCTTAGTTTAATACTCCGGTATCTTGCAATCTAGCATGCCGTCCTTGAATAATACCGTTTTCTATAATGTAGAAAGTAGGCGTACCGATAACTCCATAGTTTTTGAAATTCTCACCCTCAAAACCTTCTCCATCGCAGAACTTATTCTCCCAAGGGAAGAGTTTGGCGGTATTCTCAAAGATAGATTGATCATGGTCGGCGGAAACACTAATTACTTTATAGCCTTTTTCTTTCAGAATCTCGTAGTTGTCCTTTAGTTGTTGCATCTCGTTTTCGCAACTGCCGCAACCTGTTTCGTAGAAAACAAGGATGGTTGGAGTCTTCAATAAATCTTTCTTATCAAAGGAAAGATTAGGAGCCGGACTTCCTTTTTTTGCCTTTTGCATCGCAAATGCTATTTCCAAACGTACATTGGGATATTGGATTCGTTCGCAAGCAACAAGGTAATTAATTATAATTTCTCCGGCATTCGTCCAATTGTATTGTTCGACAATGGTAACCAAGTCAGTTGCCAGTTGTTCGAATACTTTTGGTGATTGGGTACGCTCAAGTAGTGTTACCATCGTATTGCCAAAATCGGTTTTGTCAGGATAAAGGTCGAAAGTTTGGGAGATAATGGCATTCCATAGTCCGCTGGTGTAAAGATATTCCATATTTAATTCTTCCGAAATAAAATGGCGCATATCATCCAGGTATTTTTCTTCGTTTGCCGGATCATTATTATATATATGATATAGCGGCTGCCAAGTATAACAATCCATCATCCGGCGGTAATGAGCTGCATAAAGATTACTTCCCCTTGTTTCTTCTACTAATGATTCAAAGGCGGATTTTTGTTTTTCCAATTCGGTTCCTAATAAGGGTAAAAACGAATTCTCCGGTTCGTCTTTGTACGACTCGACGATTATTTGCAATCCATTTATCTTTTGCAACAGTTTCTGTTGTTTGAAGTGTTGTTGCCGCAAGAAATTATTTTCCGCACTCCCTTTATATATTATTGTTCCGTCATTGGGAATAACTTCGACACAAGACACCGAGAAGTTTTCGCCATTGACGACAAAGTCCAATCCTCCTCCGTTTTTCAACACCCAGCGAGCCATACCCGCATAATCCTTATGTTTTTCAGGAATAATCAAGCTTAGATTTCCGTCAGTGCCTATTCTGCCGCTGCTTATAGTATCTGTTTTATCTGCCTGTATCAAATAAAAATCATATTCCGCTCCGGCAAAGTGCGGGAAATATAATGATATGCTCTGTGCGGAGATTGTCCCGCACAAGCACAATGCAAGTAATAAATAAATGATTCGTTTCATAATTCTTATTTGTTTTTTTGTTCCCGCAGGCGGAACCAACCACCTGCGGGATATTGTTGTGTTCTGAAACTATCTATTCTGCCACACAGCGAACAGAGTAACCGCTTGCAAGAAAGTTGCTGCCCATGAAAACACTTAGCAAAATTGGATAGGTGAAGCACAGGTAGGAACCGTGGGTACTACTATCCTGCATACTGCTCCAATAGTAACCGTGGCTGCCACGGTCGTAGAGCTTACCATTATTGGCGACCCGCATACCGGCAGCCGGCAAGAACAATTGGGGACCTACATGAAGACCGTTTGTGTAGTCAGTATCGCTATTGTCCCAAGAACTCGGATTCTCAAAAAAAATACTATTATTATTACTTCCATTTCCCCGTTCTATTACTTGTTTCCATTCTGCGCGGGTTGGCAAACGCCAGCCTGTAGGACATGGGTTGTTAGATGAAGACCAATTACCCGCTTCTTGTAATGGAAATTCGGTAGTATTGTTGAATGTCCAACCGGGGATGACTTCTGAATTACTTTGATCATCTGCCATCGAGTAAGAAGGCTGTGCCGCCCCAAAGCGATATTTGGCACCATGAATTCCTTGGGCGGGGGTAAATGGGTCAAGCGTTGTATCAGTGACTCCCAGGTTGTAGCATTGAAATTGCAGCCAATGAATTGCGTTCAGATTAGCATCCACTTTAAGTTTATCACCAGTATATGCACCACATCCAGTACTTACGCGCACGGTTAAATCCCAACCAAATAAAGTTACCGGAATATCAAATGCTTTTCCAGCCCAACCTGTTGAGGGTGTACCCGACACTGAGATAGCGATGCTTCCAACACCATCCGTCAGATCTTGCTGAGCAATAATTACCCTGAGTCCGCTGTCATGAGTAAATGACTGTCGCGCTATCTTGTGTCCGGAGGCCTTAGTATATTTGAAAACGCCCGCATCCACATTAACATAAGCCTCACCCGTGCCGCGTGTCTTATCATCTCCTGTGCCCGCTGTAAATACAGCTCCTGTAAAAAGGTAGTTGTAGTTATTATTGTAGGTATTATAAGTCGGATAGAAACGAATCGAATTCTGTTTTTGAGTATAAGTAAATTCTTGAGTGTTGCCGCACTTGTCCGTCACGCGTACCGTAGCGATACGGTCGGCAGTAATACCGTTTTCCTTCCAAGTGATCTTGAAAGTACCTTCGCTTGTATTTGCACTCGAAATGGAAGCATATTCTGTTCCGGTAATGAGTTCAAACTTCCAGGAACCGCTTGTCTCTGTACAGCCGGGATTGGTAATCGTAATTAGATCTCCCACCCCTGCGGTGTAATCCTTTTCGGGAGAATTACTGGTCATATCGCTGATATCTTCTCCGGCGCATAACGATACCCAGCGTTTGCCGTTCCAATATTCAACACAGTTGATCGTGGTATTGAAAATAGTCAATCCGATAGCCTCTGTCGTCTTCACTTCGACAAAGCCTGAGGTTTTAGTCATTGCATCTCTCTGGGCGTTATTCATTTGCGGCAGTCGAAGCCCTCCCTTTTGATTACTGATAAGTTCCAATACGGAAAAACTTTCGGGTTGTTTCTCATCCCCAATAGTTACTTGCGCCTGCAAAGTAGGCAGGCAAATCCAAGCACAAAGAAGTGCTGCGATTAATAAAATGTTCTTTACTTTCATTGTTTTTTTTATTTTTTAATGTTTTATATAAATTAGTCTTTGTTTTTACTGATGCTTATCTTTCTTCTCCACCGGATCCCCATTAGTAAGATATAAACCAATGCCAGTGACAGAAGGACATAACTTCCATCACCTATCAGAGCATCGTTACGAGATCCGTCAAGATCATTCTCCCCGGTCTCGTCTCCGGTATCGATGCCGCCCCCTCCGGGTGCGTAAAAAATACTCGAGGAGGATGACGGCTCCTTTATCTCAGTGAATATATTATCCGAACCGAAAGCTTCGTTTATTTCCCTGTCATTGATCAATTGCCCGTCTCTTTGGAAAGAGTAGCCCGCTTGCGCGAACAGGCTCATTCCCGTCAGGTTTAGCAAGATAGCAAGTAAGAATATTATTTTTTTCATTCTTGTGTTCTTTATATTATTTAATGAATTTGATTGTTTTTCCTCCTAAAGACAGGATATAGACCCCGTAAGGTAATGATTGGATGTCTATTTCCGTTTCCTGATTGCCGGCGGTTTGATTGATAACCATCACTCCCGTTGAAGCATAAATGCTTATCGGAGAACTGATTAATGATTCATCAATGTCTTTGACGGTCAATGTTTGCTTGTTGTTCCAATGATACCAGCCTGTCTTAGGCGAATCTATGCCTGTCATTTCTTGCGGTACGAAGTAAACAATGAAGCGTTCCGGATTGTCTTCAGGCGAGGAAATAAAGGTATAGGAATCCGAAACCCTTAAGTCACGCAATAGATTCAATTGGGTATCATAAAGCAAGACTTCTTCCGTATTGACGGCATAGGCATCCTCCACCGATAAGACGCAAGGTATCTCCGCAGCAGGAGGATTCACATTCAAACGTGCTTCTTTGGCTCCGTAAGGCAATGCATTTTGTTGCAATTCGCTTGACGAACCATTGTTTCCGTAAAGTTGGAACAAACGGTTGGACTTGTTTATTAATTTGGCAAGATCTTGTTCGTCCATGCCAAGCTGGGCTTCTTCGCTAAAACGAATAGCGGTGCGATCGTAGATAAAATGATTATCCTGCGGGTTCATAGTGAAAGTAAGCACATCGGAGGATGTTTCATTTCTTAAAGGTTTATTCGGGTCTTTTCCGTGTTTGCCCATAAGACCTCTTGCATGAATCTGGTATTGAGGCCCTATTTCAATCGTTTCGCTTACTGTATTATTCTTCCAAACGGCAATCATGAATATACTCATTGCATGAATAGGAGGTATGTCTATCGTTCCTCCATTATTATACATATCGTAGGTTTCATAGCCGGTGGAGCCATGATGATAAATATACATGGAAGTGGAGAAAGGAACATGACCATCCATTAAATCTTTAGCGATCGCGTTGGCGTCTAATGCCGAAGTATAGGAGTTTCCGATCAGCCAGTTTTGAGTCGCCGATTTGTTTGTTTTCGGGGTTCTGGACAAGACAGACTTTCCGACAAATAATTGTTTTGGCTCCGGTCTGTCTCCCAAACTGGGATAAGGTGCGCCGTGAATAATAAATTCCGCTTTGTTGTGATCTTCTCCCACGGTATGAAGCAGGTTGGCATATTCTTTGTCTTCTCCGGCGCCATGACGTTGAAGACGCAGGATGTAGGCTTCCCTGGTATTAAGGTCTTCCTTGGGATCAATAACGTATTGGTCAAAGTCGATGAATCCGTCCCCATTTTTGTCTTCGTTTCCATAAGGATAAAGAAAACTGCTCGCGTTATCGTCGAACAAAGGACGTCGAACCCAATTACCCGCAAAATAGCCCGAACGCATGTTCTCAAAAGGACTGGCGAAAGGCATTTGATGAGAAGCGGAAGGACTGCCTTCTGCGACTTCCCGAAATTCTTTTACATATTTCTCCACGATTACAGCACCCGGCGTTACGGTATACGACCCTCCGTTGCCTGTTACACGAAAAGAGGCATCATAAATATCACTCTCATTATTCGCATCTTTCAAAAGATGCGAATGAAGATACAGTACTCCGTCTTTTCCTGAATTTCTTACCAACGTGCGGGCATCAAGTCCCAAATATTCAGGTACTTGAATCGTATCATCGGTATCAATCACAAGGTTAGGGAAAGCAATGTACTCAGTGGCGCGATCAAAGCTTGTCGATTGAGTAGAGATGTAGCGTGTCTTTCCCGTATTGTTTGTTACAAACTTGATGGTTCCCGTGCTGCTTGTTATCCCTTTGGGTTGAGTTTTAGTCTTTCCCCCATTATTTACGGTTTTGAATACATTCTTAAGTGCGTCGTGATAAAAACTACCCTCTAAGGCAGTAGTCCCATCATGAAGTACTACGACATCCTGACTTATTCCGGCCACGTTTGTCATCTGCATGTCTCCCTGGACATACATTGTTCCATTGACGTTCATCGCTCCCGTATTGATAAAGCGGATGTTGGTGGTCTCTGTCTGAGCAAATAGATTACTCCCAAACAATAGGAGCTGGATTAAAATTAATAGTGTCTTGTTTCTTTTCATTCTCTTTTATGTTTAAGTAAATGAGCATAATTAGTTTATATCATATAGGATTTGTAACTTTGCCCC
>DAIPZW010000009.1:0-13874 GCA_036781965.1 Bacteroidales bacterium | reverse complement strand
CATTTTTCTATGGACAGAAAGATTGTATTGGTACTGGAAAACGGAACTTCTTTTGCAGGATACTCTTTTGGTTATGAAACACCTGCTGCCGGGGAAGTTGTTTTTAGTACTGCGATGGTTGGCTACCCGGAAAGCCTGACAGACCCCTCTTATTCGGGGCAAATTCTTACAGTTACTTATCCTTTAGTTGGCAATTACGGCGTTCCCGAGAATAAAATTGTTGATGGACTCTCTCAATTTCATGAATCTGAGAAGATACAAGTCAGCGGATTGATTATTTCCGAATATTCGCATGAATATAGCCATTGGAATGCTAATAAGAGTTTAGGAGATTGGCTGAAAGAACATAAGATTCCCGGTATATATGGTGTAGATACACGAGCTCTTACAAAACTCATTCGGGAAAAAGGCTCGATGTTAGGGAAAATCGTCTTTGATTCGCCCGATGAAATTGATTTCCTAGACCCTTCTTTAGAAAATCAAGTGGCAAAAGTCAGCTGCAAGGAAATTATTCGATATGGCAACGGTTCTAAAACCGTTGTTTTAGTAGATTGCGGTGTAAAACACAATATCATTCGTTGTCTATTAAGGAAAGATGTAAATATTATCCGTGTGCCTTGGGATTATGATTTTAATCAATTGGATTATGATGGCTTATTCATTTCCAATGGACCGGGAGATCCTTCTTATTGTAAGCTTACAGTGGAACATATTCAAGAAGCAATGAGACGAAACAAACCGATTTTTGGTATTTGTATGGGAAATCAATTGCTAGGAATTGCCAGTGGTGCTTCAACATATAAATTAAAATATGGGCATAGAAGTCATAATCAGCCTGTACAAATGACTCATTCAAACCGATGTTTTATTACTTCTCAAAATCATGGCTATGCAGTGGATGTAAAAACACTTACTTCTGACTGGGAAGTGCTTTTTACTAATATGAATGACGGTTCAAATGAAGGACTACGTCATAAAAATAAACCTTGGTTCTCGGCACAATTTCATCCGGAAGCTGCTTCCGGGCCGACAGATACGGAATTTTTATTTAATGATTTTGTAAAAATGATGTCATGAGCGCATTAACTATCAATGGGCTTACTAAATATTATGGTGCAATAAAGGCATTGGATCAGGTATCCTTTACCGTGCCTAAAAATAGTATTTTTGGAATATTAGGGCCTAACGGGAGTGGAAAAACAACCTTGCTA
The DNA here is from genome assembly GCA_036781965.1 of Bacteroidales bacterium. Classification (GTDB taxonomy): domain Bacteria; phylum Bacteroidota; class Bacteroidia; order Bacteroidales; family Azobacteroidaceae; genus Azobacteroides. The sequence continues at coordinate 12,663 of DAIPZW010000009.1, read as the reverse complement.
GGATGTATTACAGAGGTATTACTTCCTACATCCGGCAGTTATACTTTGTTTGATGACCCGAAAACGCCTCAAAATGAACTTCGTAAGAAAATAGGAACCTTGCTTGAAACTCCTAATTTCTATCATTATTTAACAGGAGAACAGAATCTTCGGATTTCTGCGGAGATAAAAGGCGTAAGTTATGATGAAATAGAGCCGGTTCTTAAGAAAGTTGGACTGTATGAACGCCGCGATAGCAAATTCAGCACTTATTCATTAGGTATGAAACAGCGTTTAGCTATTGGAGCAGCTTTACTTGGCGAACCTTCCATGCTTATTTTTGATGAACCTACGAATGGTCTGGATCCTGAAGGGATTGCCGAAATAAGAGACCTGATTCGTAGTTTAGGTGCTTCGGGAATTACTATAATTATGGCTAGTCATCTTTTGGATGAGGTGGAAAAAGTTTGTAATCACGTAGCCATCTTAAAATCAGGCAAATTACTTTCTGCAGGAAGTACGGATGAAGTACTTTCTAAAGAAGATATTCTTGAAATTAGTGCAAGTAATTTGGATTTACTTGAACAGACTCTTCGGGATTATTATCCAACGATGGACATAAAACGAGAAAGTGATTTTATTCGGGTTCCTTTTTCGCAAAGAGAGGTTGATCCTGCTCAATTGAATCAATATTGTTTTTCAAAAGGAGTAGTATTAAGTAAACTGATTGTTAAGAAAAAGAGCTTGGAAAGTATGTTCTTTGAACTAATAGCAAACAACAGTCCAAAAAAATGAAAACCATGTTGCATTTACTCAAAATAGAATGGATGAAAGTATGCCGCTACAAGGCATTCCTTATCTTATTAGGACTTTTCATCTTAAGTATCTTCGGCTTGAGCTATATAGTTTATGAAATGGTTCCCGAAGGCGGAGATGTTTTATCAACTTTAGCTAAACCGCATTTCCAATTTCCAAAAGTTTGGCATTTGATTACTTACCTAAGCAGTTATCTATTGTTTATTCCGGGATTAATTATAATCTTATTAATATGCAATGAATATTCTTTCAAAACACATCGACAAAACATCATAGACGGTATAAGCAGAAGTCAGTTTATTAATACAAAGCTAATACTTATAGTATTCATTGCATTAGGAACAACATTGATTGTAAGCCTTGTTGCTGGAATTTTTGGATTGATGGTCGGAGGAGAGTTTACTTTTTCAGGAATGGAATACTTATTTTATTTTTTCCTCCAATCTATTTTATACATGTTAGTAGCTGCAGTCTTCGCGCTTCTATTCAAACGTTCGGGAATCAGTATTGGAATTTATTTTCTCTACAATCTTATTTTGGAAAATCTATTGGCGAGTTTAATTAATCGAAGTTTTAGACCAGTGGGAAGTTTTCTTCCGTTGGAATCTTCAGACAGCTTGAATTCTCTTCCTGTTTCACTTGGACTTAACTTAACTCAGACAAGTGAAACAAGCCTAATCATATCCTGTTTTGTATGGATTACTCTGCTAACAATCTTTTGTAAGTGGAAATTCGAGAAACATGATCTTTAATAAATACGTTCGATAGCTATAATATAATAAGGAATATACGACAATGACAGACAACATTAAAAAAGTGCTACTTTTAGGTTCGGGAGCCCTAAAGATTGGCGAAGCCGGAGAGTTTGATTATTCAGGTTCACAAGCATTAAAAGCCTTGAAAGAGGAAGGAATTGAGACAGTGCTTATTAATCCGAATATTGCAACCGTACAAACATCCGAGGGAGTAGCCGATACCATTTATTTTTTGCCCGTTACTCCTTTTTTTGTAGAAAAAGTAATCGAAAAAGAACGTCCTGATGGTATTTTGCTTGCTTTCGGCGGACAAACCGCCTTGAACTGCGGAGTAGAACTTTATCAAACAGGAATCTTTGACAAATATAATATTCGTGTTTTAGGTACCCCTGTGCAATCCATTATGGATACGGAAGACCGCGAGCTATTTGTCAAAAAATTAGACGAAATTAATGTTAAGTCAATTAAGAGTGTTGCTGTCGAAACTATAGAAGAAGCCCGTCATGCGGCAGAAGAATTAGGCTATCCTATTATTGTTCGCGCAGCTTATGCTTTAGGTGGCATGGGTAGTGGTTTTTGTAATAATCTCGAAGAACTTCAAGCCCTAGCTGAGAAAGCATTTAACTATTCTAATCAATTATTGATTGAAAAATCCTTGAAAGGTTGGAAGGAAATCGAATATGAAGTAGTACGCGATAAGTATGACAACTGTATTACGGTATGTAATATGGAAAACTTCGACCCATTAGGGATTCATACCGGAGAAAGTATTGTCGTTGCTCCTTCACAAACTTTGACAAATCAGGAATTTCATAAATTACGTGAGCTTGCCATTCGGATTATAAGGCATGTAGGCATCGTTGGCGAATGTAATGTTCAATATGCTTTCGACACAGAATCTGAGGATTACCGAGTCATTGAAGTAAATGCCCGACTTAGCCGTTCATCTGCTTTAGCATCTAAAGCCACAGGTTATCCATTAGCATTTATTGCTGCTAAATTAGCTTTAGGATATGGTTTGCAAGAATTGAAAAATTCAATCACGAAGGAAACAACTGCTTTCTTCGAACCTGCTTTGGATTATGTAGTTTGTAAGATACCACGTTGGGACTTAGGTAAGTTTCATGGAGTTACGCATGAAATCGGCTCAAGCATGAAGTCAGTAGGCGAAATTATGTCTATTGGGCGTAGTTTTGAAGAAGTAATACAAAAAGGCTTGCGAATGATCTCGCAAGGTATGCACGGCTTCGTTGCAAATAAAGAATTAGCGGTAGATGATATTGACAAAGCTTTATCTGAACCGACTGATAAACGGATTTTTGTTATTGCGCAAGCTCTTGAAGCGGGTTATTCCGTAGATCAGATTCATGAATTGACGAAAATTGATCGTTGGTTCTTGCAAAAACTTCAATTGATTCATCAGACTTCCGATGAGATTAAAGAATATAATTCAGTAGAGGAACTTCCTGTTGAATTGTTGAGAAAGGCTAAACAAAAAGGTTTTTCAGACTTCCAAGTATCCAAACTTTTATATAAAGATTCCGACACGGCGACAGATCAAAGAGATCATTTTCGGAATTATAGAAAAGCAAAAGGCATCGTTCCGGTAGTAAAGCAGATAGATACCTTGGCGGCAGAATATCCTGCACAGACTAATTATTTGTATCTTACTTATAATGGAACAGAAAACGATGTTAATTATTTAGGAGACAAGCAATCTGTGATTGTTTTCGGTTCGGGTGCTTATCGAATCGGTTCTTCCGTAGAATTTGATTGGTGTTCGGTCAATGCATTAGAGACTATCCGCAACAGAGGTTGGAGAGGTGTCATGATTAACTATAATCCTGAAACGGTTTCAACGGATTATGATATATGTGACCGCCTTTATTTTGACGAACTGACCTACGAACGGGTATTAGATATTATTGAATTGGAAAATCCGCATGGAGTAATTCTCTCGATGGGCGGACAAATTCCGAATAACTTGGCTCTTTCATTGGATAAAGCCGGTGTTCCTATCTTAGGAACCTCAGCAAAAAATATTGATAACGCCGAAGATAGACATAAGTTCTCTTCCATGTTGGATCGTTTAGGAATTGATCAACCCAAATGGAAAGAATTATCTTCATTAGCTGATATTAATAAGTTTACAGAAGAGGTAGGTTTCCCTGTATTAGTAAGACCTTCTTATGTATTATCAGGAGCAGCAATGAATGTTTGTTCTAATCAGGAAGAATTAGAAACTTTCTTGAAATTAGCAGCTAATGTTTCTCAAAAACATCCGGTGGTAGTCAGTGAATTCATACAGAATGCGAAAGAAATAGAAATGGATGCGGTAGCAGATAAAGGAGAATTAATTTCTTATGCCATATCCGAACATATTGAATTTGCAGGAGTTCACTCAGGAGATGCAACTATTCAGTTTCCTCCACAACGTTTATATGTAGAAACAGTAAGACGAATAAAGAAAATAGCACGTGGCATTGCCGAAGCATTGGAAATCACAGGGCCGTTTAATATTCAATTCCTTGCAAAGGACAATGATATTAAAGTAATCGAATGTAATTTGCGTGCCTCTCGTAGTTTCCCTTTTGTATCCAAAGTATTGAAACTTAACTTTATTGAGTTGGCAACTCGAATCATGTTAGGCGAAAATGTTGAAAAACCAAATAAGAGCGAATTCGATTTAGATTATGTAGGAATCAAGGCTTCGCAGTTTTCTTTTGCTCGCCTGCAAAAAGCTGACCCTGTATTAGGTGTAGATATGGCATCAACCGGAGAAGTGGGCTGTATTGGCGATGATTATTACGAAGCAGTCTTGAAGTCTATGCTTTCTGTCGGCATGCGTATTCCGAAAAAGAATATTTTAATCTCCAGCGGACCAATGCGTTCTAAGATAGATTTGTTGGATTCTTGTCGTATGTTACAGTCTAAGGGCTACGTGATTTATGCAACCGGAGGGACTCATAGTTTCCTGTCGGAGAATAATATTCCTTCCATACATGTTTATCAACCAAGTGAAGAAGGAAAACCAAACGCCTTGGATATGGTTCGTAATAAGGAATTTGACTTGATAGTAAACATTCCTAAGAACTTAACTCAAGGCGAACTGACCAACGGATATAAGATTCGTCGTGGAGCCATTGACTTCAATATACCATTATTTACTAACTCTCGACTTGCATCCGCGTTTATTCACGCATTCTGCGAGATAGATATGGAAAATATTCCTATCAAGAGTTGGGACGAATATAAATAATAAAGATGTTTGATGTTTAGTGTTGAGCGTTTAACTTATTAGTGTTTATACTTAACATTAAACATTCCACATTGAACGATTAAACACATACTGCGGAACGGCTGCAGTTTTCCTGCGACTAGGTTGCAGTGATACTGCGAAGCAGTCGCAGTGTTCCTGCGGAACGGTTGCAGTTATACTGCGGCAGGCTTGCACTAATCAGTTATCAGTAAATTTCTTTGTTCCCTTCTCCTTTTATTTTGTTCTTAGAACCATAATTCCGATGATGTTTTTCTGTTTTGTGCAGTAGTCTGCCAGGGATTCGGGGTTGATGATTACTTTCTTAGCGCGGGATGAGGCATGAATAAAAGTCAAGTGTCGGTTATCCCAAAAGGCAATACCGAGATGTTGAACATCAAGACCGCTTGTGGAAGTGACAAACGCGACGATGTCTCCGTCACGAATGTCTTCTGCGACAATATCGATGTGTTTATTTGGAATATAAAACAAGGAATCGTTTGCGTTGATCCGTTTTTCTGCTTGTTTTATCGAGGCGATGTAGTCGGGACGACCTTTCAATGCGGGGTATTTGTCAGGGTTTGTGGACATATAATAGACATTCGGCGTGAAAGGTTTGCCGCCCAAGTCATAAGTAATATCTTCTACCAACTCAAAAAAGGTATTGTCGATGATCCAGTCGGTAAAATAATGCAAGCGAGACGGATATCCGTTGATGATTCCCCCTCGATAGCGTATCTCTTTCAGGTAGTTCGTGAAACTTTCAAACGAGGGCAGGGAGTCGTTTGTCAAGCTTAATGTCATGGCTAAGCAGTTTTCAACGAAGGTAGTACAGTCCAATTCACGAAGATTAACCACTAAACGTTCTTCTTTATTGCCTTCCAGCGTGGCGGCAACGTAGGGAGTATCCAATAAATACAGTGCCGCTTCCGTCATACAGCACTTTGCGCAGTTATTTCTCTCGTCCGAGTGAATGAAAGTTTCAACTATTTCCTTGTCCTTGTCAAGCGTTTCGTTAGCGAAAACGGGAGAAAGGAGAAAGCAGAAGGCAGAAAGGAGAAAGGAGAAAGGATACCTTGTTCCTTGTTTCCTGTTCCTTGTTTCCTGTTCCTTGTTTTTCATTCTTTAAAATAGATTCGTTTCACTCTGGGCGATATGGAAGTCAATATCTCATAAGGTATGGTTCCCAATTGTTCGGCAAGGTCTGCGATTTTGATTCCTGCTTGATTGCCGAAGATAATGGCTTCGTCGCCTTCTTTTGCTTGAATGTTTGTTACGTCTATCATGCTTATATCCATACAGATATTACCTACCGTAGGGCATAATACACCATTAATCAGCACTTGTCCCCGCCCGTTTCCGAGTCTTCTGTCTAGTCCGTCGGCATAGCCGATAGGCAAACAAGCGATGAGTGAGTCTTTTTCCAATCGACCGTTGCGGTTATACCCGACGGTATTTTCCTTATTTACTTCTCGAATTTGTAGTATCCGAGTCTTGAGAGTGGCAACAGATAGTATGCTTTGTTCGTTCAGGACGGATACTCCGTAGAGTCCAATGCCCAAGCGAACCATGTCAAACTGCGCTTCCGGGAAGCGTTCTATACCTGAAGAATTAAGAAGATGTCTTTGTATAGGATAGGCTAGGAGTGATTCCAAGCGGTCTGACTCCTGTTTGAATCGCTTGATTTGTTCTCGCGTATAGTCGTCCAAGTCCGGATTGTCGGCGCCGGCAAGATGAGAAAAGATGGTTTTGACCTCTACGCCGGTTTGGGTGTTCAGTTTCTTCGCTAGAAGGTCTGTCTCATTCGCATTGAAGCCCAAACGATTCATGCCGGTATCGAGTTTGATATGTATCGGATAATGAAGGATTGCCCGGCGTTCCGCTTCACGAATAATAGCATCCAACGTACTAATATTATAGATTTCGGGCTCTAAATTATACTCGAAAAGCGTATTAAAAGCATGCTCTTCGGGATTCATAATCATGATTGGCATCGTAATTCCCTCTCTTCTAAGCTCAGCTCCCTCGTCTGCGAGTGCAACTGCCAGGTAATCCGCGCCCCGTTCCTGCAAAGTTTTTGCTAATTCATAGGAGCCTACTCCATACCCAAAGGCTTTGACCATGCAGATCACTTTGGTTTCGGGTTCAAGTTTTGACTTGAAATACTTCAGATTACTGATCACTGCATCCAAATCTACCTCCAAGACAGTTTGATGAGCTTTTTCTTCCAATTGTTCAGTAATTCGCTCGAAGCGAGACTTACGAGAACCTTTGATCAATATCAGGGAATCTTTCAAGCTTCGCCAATTGCCCGATTCCAAATAACTGTCCGTAGTCGGATAAAATTCCTTTTTCATAGCGAAGAGATTGCTATGAGAAAGAAGATTTGGACCGATTCCGATGATATGTTCTACCTCTTTTTGGGTCACTAGTTCGGCTACTTTCCGATAGAAAGAAGCAGGAACCATGCCCGATTGGAGTATGTCAGAGAGAATAAGAACCTTTTTCAATTGCTTATCCACCGCTCGGCGCGACATAAAGTCAAGGGCGATAGACAATGAATTTATATCCGAGTTGTATGTATCGTTGATTAAAGTGCTGTTATGTATGCCTTTGCTTACATCCAAACGCATAGCCACCGGATCCAACTTAGCGAAACGTTCCTTCAAAGCCGGGGTTTGCGGATAAAGATGTAGGATCAAAGCCAGACAATGAATAGCGTCTTCGATCGAAGCATCGTCCGTAAAAGGAATGTTTATCTGATTTTCCGTTCCACCATGTCTGTAAAAGATACTCGTATGATCGAAATTCTTTTGTATATTCTTGATATATAAAGCTGCTTGCTCGTTTTTGCAAGACCAACTAACGGTTTTCCCTTGCCAATTTTTTTGTTCTATGCAATAATGAACCAAGTGCTGATCTTCATTATAAATAACAACTTCGGATGATTCAAAGAGTTTGAGTTTCTCCATGCACTTCTCTTCACGCGAGAAGAAATTCTCTTGATGGGCTTCTCCTAGGGTAGTAAAGATGCCGACACTAGGAAGAATGATCGATTCCAAACGCTCCATCTCTCCGGTCAAAGAGATTCCCGCCTCGAAAATACCTAGTTCCGTGTGTTCGTTTAATTGCCAAACAGATAGAGGTACACCGGTTTGTGAGTTATAACTTCTCGGAGAACGAACGATTGCGCAGTCATCGTGAAGCAATTGATAGAGCCATTCCTTAACAATAGTCTTTCCATTGCTACCTGTAATGCCTACAATAGGGATATGAAACCGCTGTCTGTGATAAGAGGCTAGTCCCTGCAAAGCAAGTAAGGTGTCTTCTACCCAATAGAAAGTAGCATCCGGCATCGTATCTGCTTCCAACACATCGTGTTGTATGACAAAACTGCGTACTCCCTTGTCGTACAATTCGGAAATATAGCGATGCCCATCGTTATGAGCCGTCTTTAAGGCAAAGAAAAGCGTTTGCTCAGGATCAGTAAGTGACCTGCTGTCCGTTAAAAGTATCGGACGGACCTTATCTGTCTGTTCTACTGAGAAATGCACCTTGTTCATTGCGCTCTATAATGCTTATTCTTCGTTGGTTTCTTGCTCTTCGAGGTTTTCTTTTAGTTCTTCTTCCAAAATTTCCGCTTCGTGCTGTGCAATATCATGTCTCATTTGTTGGATTTCTTCGTCGCTAGGTTTGTCTTTAACCTTTTTCATCAGACGAAAGGCAAAGTACATCACAACAAAGATGAGTCCGAGATAAACGAATTGTTTGATAATGTGCTGCTCCATCAAGCTTATTTTTTTACGCTGAATTTATAAATCGTATGACTTTGAAAGACATCTCCCGGATAAAGAGCTGTGGAAGGGAACCCTTCTACGTTTGCAGAATTAGGAAAATGCTGTGTTGTCAAGCTGAATCCCGATTGCTTGTTATAAACAACTTCGTTCTTGCCTTGTAGATTATTAAGTTCATTACCCGTTGAAAGCCCTAATCCCGGTTCGGTCGTAAGCACTTCCATCATGATTCCACTTTGAAGACATTCCACGCGAGCCGCTAAGTTCGTCTCGGAATCGTAGTTGATCAATACAAGGTTTACGTCATAGTCTCCATGGATTGGCTTTGGAGTAGTGAAATCAAAGTTTGTGTCTTTCACGGATTCTATTTTCCCTGTTGGAATCAAGTGTTCATCCGTTGGCGTATAGTTGTCCGCATTCACATAAAGAATATGATTTGCTATGCCATTTGCCGGATTTCCCGAAAGGTTGAAATAGCATTGATTGGTAATATTAATAATCGTGGACATGTTAGAAAAGGCTTCATATTGAATGTCCAAAGCATTATCGTTGGTAAGTGTATAAGTAACCTTTAGTTCCATATCTCCCGGAAACCCACCTTCTTTATTTTTTGCTACATATATTCCTGTAATTGTATTTTCATCGGACTGTTCTATTCTGAAAGCGCGCGAGTGAAATCCGGTAGGTCCGCTATTTAATGTGTTGTTTCCGTCGTTTTTAGTTAGGTTAGAAAAGCCTGCGCGACTTACAACAAACGCTCCGTTAGCTATTCTTCCTGCATAACGACCTAATACGGAACCCATAAAATTGTTCATTTCTTTGTATGGAGCAATGTTGTCAAAACCGAGTGCTACGTCTTGAAAGTTGCCATCTTTGTCGGGAACCATAACTGAAATGATACGCATGCCCAAGTTGGTTAAGCAGACTTCCATTCCTTTGTCATTCTTTAAGGCGTACATCTTGATAGATTCTCCACTATCAACTGTGGATGCAAAGCGTGCGGGGTTTAATCCTGAGGCTGTTGTTTCGACTTTTTTGTCTTCTTTTCCACAGGATACCAGCAGAAGAGAACAAGCTATCAGCGTATAAGCAATGTTTTTTAAGTTCATGGCAGTAGTATATTAAATTGTTATTAATTCTGAATACTATAAATACTTCTTCCTTTTGAAGAAAATAAGGATAGCAATCACCGAACAAAGCATCAAGGCTAAGGCAAATACATAGCCTTTCACGCCCCATTCGATTTCGGGCATGCCAGGAAAGTTCATTCCGTAAATACTTGCTATCAAGGTTGGCGGCATAAAGATAACCGAAATAATAGTAAATATCTTGATAATCTTATTCTGTTGAATATTCAATAACCCGAGAAAGGTATCTTGGAGATAGTCCAAACGGTCAAAACTAAACTTGATATGCTCCAATAATGAGTTGATGTCCTTAATTAAAATGGTCAATTTAGGGTCAATATCGCTCGGAACCAAACTGCTGCGTAACATATTAGAGACGGCGCGCTGTTTGTCAATCGCATTCTCTCGGAACATCATCGTACGCTCCTGTAAGTTCTTGATTTCGATTAGGGCGTCCTCATCAGCATCCTGGATGCTATTAGATAAATTCGTAATCTCTTGGGTGATATTCTCAATCATATCCGCATCAAACTCAATTCGAGTTTCGAACAAAGATACGAATACATGATAGCCTGTCGGGAAGTTTTGCGGGTTTGCAAATATCTTCTTCGTTGTTTCCGTAAAAGAACTCAGATCTTCACTTCTTACTGAAACCAAAATATTATTCTTCAGAATAAATGACACCGGATTTTTATCATAAGTACTTAGCAAGAAGTTGGCGTTGATAACCAGCGTGTCAGTCGTCTCTATATAGCGGGATGAAGTCTCAATCTCGATCATCTCCTCTTCTTCCTGTATATATATCTTTAAGAAATCTTCAAGTTGAGATTCTACTTCCTCATCCACATCGTTAAGGTCTATCCAAAGGAAGTCCTCTGTGGGTATTTTTTTTAGCATTTCCAAGCTGCGGCTGATTTTTATAGCCCCCTCTTTCCTGTAAAAGAGCTTGAATTCAGACATACAATAAGGGTTTATTGGTATGGGACTCCTGTTATTTCTCTCAACGAAAGCTTGAAAATGGGCATATTCTCAAACAATCAGGCAAAAGTAAGCATTTTTTCTCAATCTTCAATCCCGTGCATCGTTTTTATTTCCCGCAAAGCTTTCTCTTTTTTACTTTTCGTCAAAATAGGATCATCGGAAGAAAGCACCCCAATCTTCATTAAGTAATTAAAAAAGGAAATAAAGTTCAAGCTTGGAAGAGCTAATATAGGAGTAAGAATGCCATTGGCTATAACATCTGTAGTCGTTACTGTAGAAAAAGGGTCATAAGCATCTTGATTGGTGTACCAAGCAGTTAATGCCGGAGAAATAGTCAGTTTAGGTTCTTTGAATAGACTATCTTTATAATTAAGGAATAAAGAATTCAATTTATAGTTAGATCCTAGTATGGCTAATGGTTTCTTGTTTACATCTAATATGACAAAGCCCGAAGAATCCTTGTTAAGTGGTATTATTGAAAGATGATCAAATTGAAGAAATGACTTGAAGTCAATCGTTTCATCAAACAATCTTTTGAAATGATCTTGTTCTTGAGCGTAGAGAGATAAGCTTGAAAAGCACAAGCTTATAACCAATGAAGAAAAAATAGTTCTCAAGGCGGGCTTCATATTTATTCGTTCTGCGACAAATGTAAAATAATTATTCGTAAGTAGAATGATTTTAGAAGCTTTTTAAGTTAATATAACGATTGATAAGACAAATGGTAATTTAGGACTCCTCAGCAGGCGGTTCGCCTTTCATAACCGGAAACCTCCAACTGTACTTGACTGCTAAGAAGCGAATCAAAATAACTGTCAAGGCAGAAGCACTCTGGCTAATAGGTCCGTCCATTTTTAATCCCCAGAAAATCCAATAAACAATCCCTCCGCCGATACAAGCAATCGCGTAAATGTCTTTTCTGAATACCAAAGGCATCTCTCCGATAATAACATCACGGATTACACCGCCTGCAATACCGGTTATTACACCCATAGTAATAGCTACCCAAAACGGATAACCTAATTCTAAGGTCTTGTGCATACCTACAACGGCAAAGAATCCCAATCCGATAGCATCATAAATGTAGAATCGATTATAAAGATAGACGATTTTCTTTCCTAATAAAATAACAATAGCCAAAGAAGCGGCTGTTACAATCAAATAAATGCCATCACTCATCCAAAAGGGAGTAACATCTAATAAAAGGTCACGAATAGACCCTCCTCCGATAGCTGTGATCAATCCGACTACATAAGCGCCGAACCAATCGAAACGTTTAGCCGCCGCTAAACGGATACCACTTATCGCAAATGCACTAGTTCCTAATATCTCTAATATTAGAATGAAAATTTCTTGCATAAATTAATATAATCAAGGTTTTTTATTTGTTGACACGAAAATAAGTTTCTCTAGAAGCAGGGCTTTCATTATGGTAACGATCATAAGCCGTAATGACATAATAATAAGCTTTATCCTCATAAGGAAGGAAACAAGAACTTCCGTCTAATCTGATTTTTACTAAATTCTTAGGATCTGAAATGTCTACAGGCGAGGTTTTGGAACGATAGATATTATAATAGACTTTATTGACCGGAGTGTCTTGAAGTTTATCCCAATATACATAGATGTATTCTCCTGTAATTCTTAGTTTAGGACGAAGAGGCGCAGGAATAGGATGTACCACCTGAGACCAAACGGTTTTGGGTAGGAGAGCAGGGTAGGTGTATAAGTTCTTTTGCACCTCATTATATAATCCTTTTGTATTGCTTAGAAAATGTTTCGCGCGGAAGAATGCATTGCCTCCCATTCCGTTTTCTCGTGAATAATTGATTTGATGCAATACATCTTTCAAAGGCCAATTGCCTCCTCTTTCGTTTTCATCTAAGAAGTAAACGCCTAATCCGGGAACGATATATCGGTCGGAGCTTCTTTTGAACCAATCCTTTATCGCTAAA
>DAIPZW010000008.1:0-14263 GCA_036781965.1 Bacteroidales bacterium | reverse complement strand
CATTTATTTAATAGTTTATCAGACAATTGAATACAGTCATTTATTTGATAATGAGCAACTTTTTTTATTTTTTTGCAAATGCACGACGGATTTTTCTATAACTTTGTCTTCAAAATTTGACTTGTTATGGCGGATATAGCATCATTAAAGAAATTGGCAAACAATTTTTCCTATAAAATATCAGAAGAAGAGATAGATGAATTTTTCTCTTACTTAAAAGAAGTGCATTATAAACGTAATGCATCTATTGTAGCTGCAGGAGAGATAAATGATAATTTGTATATTGTAAAAGACGGAATAATTCGTAGCTTTTACACGAAGGAAAATAAAGAGAGAACATTATATTTTGGGATGGATGGTGACTTTTTCTTTTCGGCTAATTCGTTCTACAGAGGTTTACCTTCTTTAATTACTATTGAATCTTGCGGAGATACAGAACTTATGATGATTTCCAAACAGGATTTTATGAATTTGTGCCATCATTCTATCGGATTTTCCAATTGGGCGCTTGATAATGCATTAGGACAATTATGGAGTTTAGAAGTAAAAAGCACCTTTATTGCAGGAGATGCCTACGACCGCTATTATTCATTAGTAAAAAAAAGACCGAATATTCTGCAAAAGGTGCCATTAAAAATCATTGCTTCTTACCTGGGTATTACAAAATATTCTCTGAGCCGTCTGCGAAATCCTAAATACAGGAGTGAGTGATGCAGATTCCTTATCAGCAACAAACTGACATTCTCTTTGGTTCTGTTTATTCGATTTATTGGTTGCCAAATGATAACAAGTTCCGATTTTAAGATCGAAATTGCCATTTGATAACCATTCTTTCTTTTGGATAAGAATTTTTTTACTTTACTTTGCCTCGATAATTCTTTCAATTATTTATGAACCCAAATGTTATTAATTAATTATGTAAAAACTATGAGACGATTGTTACTTCATGAAAAACGAGTACTCCTCTCGCTACTCGTCACTATAATACTGTTTCCAACAGTATTTGCATCCATGGAATCTAAAAATCCAATGCACGTACTTCCTATCAGCGAGCCTCTGTTTACCATCTCTTCAAACGCTACACTGTATGGGAATGTAATATCCGCTGCTTCCTGGACCGCTGCGAATAAGCCATTTGGGATTTATAATATAGGAGCAGACGGAGAATATTCTGAAGTATTCACACACACAGGAATGAATGGACAGGCAGGCGTTTACATCGATGATAAATACTATGTCAGTAATGCTTTCGAAATGTATGGTTTTTTAATGTCACTCAGCATATCAGTATATGATGTGGAAAGTGGATCTTTCGTAAAATCCCTATCATTACCTTCCCAATGGAATAACTGTGCTATTAATTATGCTTATGATCGTATAAATGAGATCGTTTATGCGATTACCTATGGCAATACTAAAAATGTATACGTGCTTAACACATTCGACCAAATAAACGGATCATACACACCTTTATGCAATCTGTCAAGTTATTATGCAAGTCTTGCTATAGATGGTGAATCAAACCTTTATGGTATAGATAGTTCGGGAGACGTATATATTATAGATACAGAAACAGGAAACACAGGTGAATCAATAGCTTCGACAAGTTTTATTCCCGCCTATTCGCAATCAGCCACATGGAGCCCGCGTGACAAAAAAATCTTGTGGGCCGCCTACAATAACACTGAAAGCAAACTTATTGCGATAGACCCAAAAACCGGATTGGTAGAAGATGTCTGTGATTTTCCCAAACTGGAAATTATAGGGCTTTATACTACTGACTCGATGGCTGACGATAATGCGCCGGCAGCCCCTGAGGATTTTGAAGTTTCGTATACATCCCCTGGTAGTAACCAGGCGGTTATATCTTGCAAAGTGCCATCTGAAAGTGTGAATGGCAACAATCTAACTGGAGATCTTACAGTTTCTATAATAGTCGATAAAGAATTGGCAGCTTCAGCTATTGTACAACCCGGACAGGATTATAGCAACACAATAGAGATAGCCGATGGCAAACACAAAATAGTAGTTTACTTTACCAATGAGGTTGGTGATGGCATTCCGGCACAGCTATCGACTTTTACAGGATTCGATATTCCGGTAGCCGTAGAAGATCTGGCTTATACCCTAAGTCCAGATGGTCTGTTGAAACTTACTTGGTCTGCACCTGCCGGAGGGGAGAATAATGGAACACTCGCCCCTCTATCCTATATTGTTTATCGTAATAATGAAGAAATAGCACAAGGTCTTATTGTAAATCAATTTGAGGAAATTTTACCTAATACACTGTCATTATATACTTATCAAGTTATACCTATGGCGGGAGAGAAAAAAGGTGCTGCAACTGTTACGGAAAAGTTTGCTTTCGGCGACCACCTTGCCCTCCCCTATACGCAAACTTTTGAAGATGCTGACGAATATGCTTTCTTTACGGCGATTGATGTGAATGAAGACAATAATACCTGGCGATATGACACATACGCTAAAACCGCTAAATACCAGAGTCAATACGGAGGAAAAGCTGCCGATGATTATTTTGCTACTCCAAAATTGAATCTTGAAGCCGGTAATGTATATTCATTCAGATTCGAGGCTTTCGCAGGTGCTCAAAATAATCCGGAAAAACTCGCCGTTGTTGTGGCTAATGGACTTACGGTGCAATCTATGCAGGATGCGGAAGTGATAATGGAAACTACCGACATCAATACGAATCGAAAGTTTATCGAGTTGCTGTTCGTCCCCGAAACCACTGGTTCTTACTACTTTGCTTTTCATTGCACAACCCCAGCCAATGCATGGACGGTGAACATTACAAATATAGTAATCGAAGATTTCGGAAACTCTCAGGCTCCAAAAGTAATCGAAAACCTATCAGTTTTGCCTGAAGGAAATGGAAGTTTAACTGCACATCTCTCTTTTATAGCTCCAAGTACTGATTTTAGAGATAATGCCATTGCCACATTGGACAGAATAGAGATTTTAAGGGATAATACAGTCATAAAAACGTTCAACGATCCATTGCCAGGCGATGAGCTGACATATACAGATGAAGTGCCCTCTCTTGATTATTATACCTATACCATACTTTCTTATAACGATTATGGGCACGGAGTGCCTTGCCATAAAAGGGTATATGTGAGTCCTTCTTTCATTCCCTATTTCTTGCCTTTGAAGACACAAAGCGATTTTGATAAACTAACAATCTTTGACAATAACAATGACGCAGATACGTGGGAATACAACAGCGAACATCAGGCTTTAGGTTTTCATCATAAGGATAAAACAACTTATAGTAACGATTGGGCTCTTACTCCTTTGATTGAAATGGGAGATGAGACCATGATCGAAATTCAGTTTGACGCTAAAACATTAACGGGAGATGTGGTTCTTTGTGTAGTATTTTCCAATGAAGAACGTAGTTATACTATCAACTATACCGTGATAAGGAAAGAAGAAATGGAACCATTCAGCGCTTATTTTCAAGTTCCTTCCGCCGGATATTATTCAGTAGGGTTTTATGTCGAATTCCGACCTTACGAAGACGTTGAGCTTTATATCAATAATATCAAAGTAATTACAGGCCCAAGCAAATTGGCTCCTGCCTCTGTTTCAAACCTTACGATGAAAGCTGCTGACGGAGGAGAATTGAAAGCGACTCTCAACTTCAAACTACCCAATAATACCTTGGGTGGAGAAAGCCTTTCGGGTAAAACAATGGGTGTCGAAATTTATAACCGTGAGAATACTTTGATAGGAACAATATCTAACCAAATGGCAGGAGACTTGGTAGAAATAGAAGTTCCGGCCCTGCAAGGTGTAAATAATTTTACGGTGATAACAAAAAATGAAGTCGGCAGTGGAGGACGTGCTTCTATAATTGGTTTCTGCGGGATTGATATTCCTTTCCGTGTAGATAATCTGGTAGGACAAGCATCAAGCGATAATATGAGTTTGCGTCTTTCCTGGACGGCTCCCGAAAGAGGTATGTATGATCAGTGGTTCGATGCCTCACAGGTCATCTATCATATATATAGGAAAAATATAGCCGACGAAACGCTCACTCCTCTTGGCAACACCAAAGAACTCTCCTATGTAATAGAAGTTGACGAGGAAGTATTGACAGAGTATCATTACGTAGTAACAGCCTCTACCGCAGCAGGTGAGAGTTTGCCGGCAGATATATCCCGAGTATTAGGAAAACCTTACGAATTGCCCTTTGAGGAAACATTGGCTCAAGGAGAAACCACTACGGCTCCTTGGACAGTGTATCCACAATTCCCAACTCTTAAATGGGAGATTATTGATCAGGAGCCTTCGCTGGGAGCTCAGGCTGATGATGGAGGCTGTTTTATTCTGTATGATGAATATGAACGAATGGGGCAAGCACGATTAACTATGCCTAAAGTAATACTAAACGGTAATGTCGACCCATATCTTTCGTTCTCTATGTTCCATTATGCCAATGCCAAATCCTTCGTCAGGATTTTTATTTCAACCGATGAATTGTATTATACCGAACTTGGTATAGTTTTCACCGGCGATCTTGCTAATATGAAGAATGGATGGGCGGAACACACAATAAGTTTAGCGGATTATAAAAACGAACCTTGGGTTAGTATTGCTTTTGAAGGAATGCTTGTCAATGGACCTCAGTCTATATTGCTTGATAATATTAGCATCGAAAACCGCAGCAATAACGATGCAAGGCTAGTTTCTTTTAAGGGTCCTCAAAGCGTCAGAGCGGATGAAACAATAAGTTTGGTTGTCGAAGTAATGAATAGTGGGAAAAATGCTTTGGGCTATGCAGTGGAACTCTACCTGGATGATGTCGCTATTGATTCAAGAAGTCAAGGTATGGTTTCATCAGGCGACCTGCGTTCCTTTATTTTCAACTATACTCCCCAGGAGAGAGATATAAACAATGAACTGGTATTCAGTGCCAAAGTTATAGTCAAAGATGTAACGGACGAGAAACCTGGAAATAATAAAGCAAGCAGTTCGGTGTTTGTCAGGAATCCTATTCTTCCGCCGGTTACTCGCCTTATTGGTACAATTTCAGAAACCGGAAAAGATGTTGAATTAAATTGGGAACACCATATTCCGGGTATACAGGAACAAGTAACTGATAATTTCGATCTTTATGAAAGTTTTATCATAGACAACATAGGCGATTATACCTTGATAGATAATGATGGACAATTTACAGCCGGCATAAACTCTCAGACCGGAGCCATGTATTTTGAACACGTACGCGAACCTATGGCTTTTATGGTATTCAATCCTACGGCTTGCGCTCTAAATCCTATAGAAAACCCACGACTTGCACCTCATTCAGGATATCAATACCTCGTATCTTGGATGTCTGTGGATGCGAATGGTGCTGCCGAAAACGATGACTGGCTTATCTCTCCCCGTATTGCGGGAGGCACTCAGGTATCTTTTTGGGCCAATCAGCTGTCTAATGCCTATACCGGAGAATCGTTTGAAATCCATTATTCATCAACGACCAATGCTTTGAATGCATTTACTCTTTTGGAAGGGGTTACGCTTCGCGAGACCGAATGGACACAATATATATTCGATCTTCCGGCAGATGCCCGCTATTTTGCCATTCGACATACCGAATCGGAATTTGTATTGATGATTGATGATTTATCTTATACCGCAAACGACGGAACAAACGATCTTAAGCTGCAAGGATACAATATTTATCGCAATAATATCAAATGCAATAACCAGCCGGTAGAAGAGATTCAATTTTTAGACGATGAAATCAACGAAACTGGTGCATATACTTATTATGTAACCTCCTTGTATGATGAAGGCGAGTCAATACCATCCAATAAGGTGGACATAGAGATGACAATAACTTCCATAAGCGATGTTCTTTCCGATGACGCTCTGGTTTATGGTAAGTCACATGCTATTGTGGTTAAGAATGCCGAGGGTAAAGCTATCCGGATATATTCGCTGGAAGGAAAGGTCATACATAAGGCTGAGGTAAATAGCAATGAAGAAGTATATCCTGTCAACCCAGGAATATATATTGTGACAGTAAATGGAATAACCGCAGATAAAATACTAGTAAAGCAATAAAGTAAATCCTTTGTTCTAGTTTCATCGAATTCGAAAAGAGGATGTGTCAAAACTGGCACATCCTCTTTTTATGTTATCCTACACTAATATCTTTTTTAGGCTTCTCAAGCCGCTATTTTTTCATTTTTTATCCTCAGAGGATGAAGCCTCGATCCTCAGAGGATGGAGCCCCGATCCTAAGAGGATGAAGCCCTGATCCTAAGAGGATGCTTCGGAAAACAATCGCATATCTCATCGTATTGAGACTGTGTAATTTCCATCAAACAAAGATATGATTTTTTTGACGACTTATGCTAACACTCCCTAATTTGGAAGCTTCTGATTCTTTGGATGATTATATTCGTCAGATATAATTCAGTGATCAATTATTAATTATCACTAAACAGTCAAAGACAATAGTAAATTCTTTCTGCTTTCTCCTTGTTTCTTTTTCCTTTTATTTATCTTTGCATCGTTTTAAATGATAATATATAAGTAATATACTATGAAAGAAAGATTAAAAAGAGTGGCTGCTATCCATGATATTTCAGGATTCGGCAAATGTTCGCTAACTGTAGCTTTACCTATTATATCTGCAGCCGGAATAGAAACAACTGTTTTGCCAACTGCAGTTTTATCCACTCATACCGGAGGATTTACCGGCTTTACTTACCGAGATCTTACCGAAGATATGGCTCCTGTTACGGCTCATTGGAAGTCTCTGGGGATTCAATTCGATGCTATCTATACCGGTTTCTTAGGTTCATTCGAACAATTGGATTTAGTTTCTAAATTCTTTGACGAATTTAAGACTAAGGCTAACGTTATATTGATTGATCCGGTGATGGCGGACAATGGAACTTTATATACAATATTCACACCTGAGTTTGCAAAAGGGATGCGCACACTTTGCGAGAAGGCAGATATTATTGTTCCTAACTTGACCGAAGCAGCGCTTCTATTAGATGAACCATATAATCCGGGTCCTTATACTCAAGAGTATATCGAGGGATTGTTGAAACGTTTAAGTGAAATAGGTCCTAAGAAAATAGTTTTGACCGGAGTTGCCTTTAATGAAGAAGAACTTGGAGCAGCTACTTATGATGCAGAAACAGGCGAATTGGCTTATACTTTTGAAAAACGTATCGAAGGTTACTATCACGGAACCGGAGATGTTTTTGGAAGTGCCCTTTTGGGAGCTTACTTAAATGGTTTCACACTGAACGAATCGGCGGCAATTGCAGTACGTTTTACTGCTAGTGCAATTAAAAAGACAGCAGAAGAAGGAACCGACATTCGCTTTGGAGTAAACTTCGAGCAAAGCATCCCGGAATTCTTGAAAGACTTAAAAGTGATATAATTGATTAGTGAAGAGTGGAGAATGGAGAGTTAAAAGTAGAGATGTTTAAGTTTATAAAGTAGAAAGTTCTTAAAGTTATAAAGTAAAAAGGTAATCTACGAAAGCAAAGACAAACAATTAAATATTTAACTCTCAACTCTCCATTCTCAACTCTCCACTAAGAAAGAAGAATGAAGAAAACCTTCAAATACATTTTAATCGTTTTGCTCGGCTTGTGGTTTCTTTTCTACTTGCTGCCGGCAGGATTATTATGCCTACCTTCGGTTCAGAAGCAAGTAGGCGGAATGGTTGCAGGTTTTTTTGAAGAGAAAATAGGCACAAAAGTTGAAATCGGGAGCGTCGAACTAGGATTCCTTAATAAACTAGTCTTGAAAGAAGTTCGATTGGTCGATGAAAAAGACTCTCTTTTGTTTCGTGCCGAACGAATTGCAGCAGGCTTTGAAACTATCCCTTTATTAAAAAAACAATTTCGTTTTCATTCCGCTCAACTGATTTCTTTTGATCTCTACTTGAGGAAAGATTCTCCTGATTCTCCTCTTAATATTGATTACATTATACAAGCCTTTGCTTCGGATACAACCAAGAAGAGAGATCCGATCGACCTTAAAATAACTAGTCTTCACCTTTTCGAAGGAAATATTCATTATGATGTAGAAAACCAAGCTTTTGTTTCTAATAGGATAGATAAGAACCATTTGGCTTTCGATAATATTACGGGGCGAATACAATTGAATGAGTTAAAAGATAAAACTATTGATACAGAAATTAAACGGTTAAGGTTTCATGAAAAAAGCGGACTGCAAGTAGATAATCTTGCTATTCGTTTGCGAGCAAAAGATAAGAATGCAGTCCTTGAATATTTAGCTCTAGAACTTCCTAGTAGTAAATTATTATTGGAACAAGTCAGTATTGATGCAAACAAAGAAAGTTTTGAAGGAGCAGACCTGCAATTTCGTTTCGTTCCTTCCCATATTGCTTCGCGCGATTTGCTTTTTCTTTTCCCAAAACTAAAAGATTTGAATGATACCTTCCATATACAAGGAAATGCTTCGGGTTCATTGAATAATATCTCTTTGAGAAATATTAGTTTGAAGGAAAGCTATGGGTCTTCGCTTTATATAACCGGAAATATTAAAGGCTTACTAAAAGAACGTGAGGAAGATATTTATATACGTGCCGATATTGATAAGTCGATGATTACTTCTAATTTTATTCGTCGCCTGCATTTGGATGAACAAATAGAAGCTTTAGGAAATACGAAGCTACAAGGTTCTTTGTCCGGTACGTTGAATAATCTAAACTTTACTTCCTTGATTCAAACTAATATAGGTCAGCTCCAAGCGAATGCAAGTATGCAGCGCAACGCTAAGGATTACATTCTTCGAGGACAGTTTATTTCCGAAGGGCTGGAGCTAAAACAAGTTTTTCCTAAATCTGAATTTGGAAATACCGCTTTTGATGTGATTGCTGATATTACTTATTCCGGACCTAAGCGATATACTGCCGAAGTCAATGCTTCAATCCCTCATTTTGAATATAAAGATATACAATACGAAGATATAACCATAAAAGGAACGGTAACTCCTGATAAATACATAGGTTCTATCGGCATGGAGGGTACGCAAGGGAAACTATTTGCAGAAGGTCTTTTTATGCTTAAAGACGAATATGCCGACTTTAACTTTATGATTGATGCAAAAGACTTGCAATTGGGTTCATTGATTAATAAAGAAGGTTATGAACATGCTCTTCTTAGCTTGGAAGGAGAAGTTGATTTCAGAGGAAATGATATAGATAATGTATTAGGACATGTATTGTTGGAAAATCTCTCATTAACGACAACCGATAAAGAGTTTGAACTTCCTTTTTTCTCAATAGATGTTCAGCATAATCAAGGAGGAAAGAACATTTTAATAGACTCCGATATTTTATTTGCACAACTAAAAGGAGATTATTCGAGTCGAACTCTTTGGAAACAACTGAAACAAACAGTTAGCTATTACTTGCCTTCCTTGAAAGAAGAGGAAGCTCTTTATGAGGACTACGAAGAAGATAATAAATTTGAATTTTCCGCTTTAATTGGAAATACAGATGACTTGGCTACAGTATTGAATATTCCTATTAAGATGTCGGAAGGCAACAAAGTCAATGGAAGCTTTGACAGCAAGAAGAATGAACTACATCTTGACGCTTCTTTCCCTGAACTATATGTTTCCGGCAATTCTTTTAAAGATATAGCTGTTTTGGCGTATAATGAAGATGAAAAATTAAAATTATTATTGGAAACGGTAACTGTAAAGAATAACTATAATTTAGGTATAAATGCACAGATAAGTGCGCAGAAAGATGCTGTTCATTCTATTTTATCATGGGAGGCATCCAGAGAAAAACGTTATGATGGTTATTTGAACTTGACCACCCGACTATCTTCTAAGAATGAAGAAGTAAACGCATTCATCAATATAAACCCTTCTGAAGTTGTCTTTAATGATTCTGTTTGGATAATTCATCCGGCAACCATCAACCTAACACCTAATCGTATTGCCATAAACAATATGAAAGGACACAATAACGACCAAAGTATTATCGTCAATGGAGTGGTTTCTCATGATCCGCAAGATATTATTAATGTTGATATGAATAACTTGGATATGGCTTCTCTCTTTGAAATATTAAACATTCCTGCCCTCCAATTTGGAGGAAAAGCAACAGGAAAAGCCGAAGCATCCGATTTATTTGGGCAGATGAAAGCAAGTACACACCTCGATGTGAAAGATTTTTCTTTCAATCAAACTTTATTTGGCAATCTGGACTTGGATGGAGCATGGATGAATGAATCTAAGTTGATAACAATGAAAGGAATAGTAGTTGAAGATGGAACTAGTTATACCGGAATAGACGGATATATACAGCCTATTGATGAACGAATAAATATTACTTTCAATGCACATCATGCTCCTGTTTCCTTTGTTCGGAAATACCTTAATAATATCACGCCAAATATGTCGGGACGGGCTACCGGAGAGATTACTTTATTGGGAGATTTGAACAATCCAACGATCTCTGGAGCTGTTTTGGCTGATAATTGTAGTTTTGAAGTTGATTATTTGAATACGAAATATAGTTTTTCGGATTATATTTATTTTACGCCCGAAACAATAATGTTGGACGATATAACTTTATTTGATATTTACGGCAATCAGGCTAAAGCTTCCGGCATGGCTGTTCATAATGCTTTTGCGGATTTCCGATACGATGTAACCATTGCCTTTAATAAATTTCTCGCTTATAATGCCACTGAACATAAGAATCCAAACTTTTATGGAAAGATTATGGCAACAGGTTCGGCTCATATAGAAGGAACGGAGAAGCATGTGAATATAAATATTTCTGCTGAAAATACGAAAAAGACTAAACTCGCTCTTGACTTTTTTGGTAAACAAGACGTTGCGGAATATAATTTCATTCGATTTGTTAATCCGAATGATACAAATGAAGAAGAGAATATAATAAATGAAAATAATAAACCTTCAAATAATGGTACGGTCTTCAACTTAGGTATGTCACTTGTGATTAATGAAAATGCCGAAATAGAGACGGTTATGGACGCTGCGGGAGAAGATAAAATAACAACGACGGGCGAAGGAAACCTTACAATGAAGTACAGTTCTGTTAATCCGATGGAGCTGAAAGGATATTATACCATCAAAGAAGGTAAATATGCATTTAGCTTAGAGCAACTTTATCGTTTGAACTTTACGATAGAGGAGGGGAGTACGATCACTTTCCCCGGCGACCCGGAAGATGCAGATTTGAATGTTACTGCTATTCATAAAGTAAGAGCTAATTTAAATGATCTTGATCCTCAACTTCTTCAACTTAGCACAAAGAGTAGTGTTCCTGTGAATTGTATATTGTCCATTACGGGAAAATTAGAAAATCCTATTCTTGGATTTAATATTGAACTGCCCGATGCTACTCCCGAATTGGAAAGACAGGTACTTAGTTATATGCGGACGGATGAAATGAAGACACGTCAATTTATGTATCTATTGGCGCTGGGTCGTTTCTATACTTCTTCGGAATTTGTTGCCGGAAGTGAAAGGACTACAAATGATTTCTCTTATCTTACTTCCACCTTGGCAAAACAATTATTAAACACTATTGGAAGCTTTAGCGAAAAGGTGCAAATAGGTACGCAGTTTTATCAATCCAACGAGGGAGATCTCAGTACGACTGAAGTAGAAGTAAGTGTATCAAGTGCTTTTCTCAATGATCGTTTGATAGTT
This sequence comes from Bacteroidales bacterium, assembly GCA_036781965.1. Taxonomy (GTDB): domain Bacteria; phylum Bacteroidota; class Bacteroidia; order Bacteroidales; family Azobacteroidaceae; genus Azobacteroides. Next base: position 2,539 of record DAIPZW010000008.1, on the reverse strand, counting down.
GGCGGCAATGTGGGTTATATCGATAATCCTTATATTAATGCCGGTAATGCAAACAAAGCCCCTTTAGTTGGAGACTTTGATATAGAATATAAACTTACGCCCGGAGGAGACATTCGTCTCAAAGGTTTTAATCATTACAACTATCGAAATTATTATAGCTCTACACCTGAAATGACACAAGGAGTAGGAATTACCTTCAGACGAGATTTCAATCATTTTCGAGACCTAGTTCCTCGTTTCTTAAGAAAAAAACAACCGAAAGCAAAACCTGAAGAAGAACCAAACTCCGAGATTTCGACGGAAGAATAGAGTGATGAATGTTCCATGTTGAATGTTTAGTGTTTACCTAATTACGGCTTAAAATATATGCTTATTTTATCCTTCAAAATATAAAGGGAATATTTCTGAAAATAAAGAACATTTTTCCAAAAATAAAGGGAATATTTTTTAAAATAAAGCTTATATTTTGGGGTGTATCTAATATCTTGATAGTTAGCTAGTTTGCGTTTTCGTGTTTGTGTGCTTTGCGCATTAAACGGAAAGCCCCGAAAAGAAATAAAAAGTCCCTCTCTTGTGGAGAGGGAATTCGAAGAATCGACGGAGTCAATTAGGGAGAGGTAATTATATCGGTTTTGAATATTCCTTAGTAAGAACAAACTTCATAGAAGGAAGAAGCTCAAATTCCTTAAAGTACTCCAAATCCTCTTCGTCTTCATAAACAGGATAAGAAGAATGATAGATGATTTTATTATTTTCTATTTCTCCATATCCTCTATCGCCTCCATATTCATGAATAAGTCCTAATTGAATACAATCTACATAGTTACTTGCAGCATCATAACTTACTAAATACTCAACAGTCATCTGATCAGGCATGATATACATAATCGTTTGTAGTTTTCCTTCAGATCCCTCATAAATGGTTTTACCAACAGATAGATTTGCATTGGCTGCTTGAGATAATATTATATCATCTTTCTTGATTTTGTCGATTTTGTATTTAGTACGATTAGCAGCTGTCATACGTGTGCGCTTATGATAAGCATTGTATCCTTCGTTTAAGGAAGTCATCACGCCTGTTGTATGAGGAATTATAATAAAGCTTTCTTCTTCTACGATACGAACATTTCCGAATTCAACTTTGTCGGTTTTGATATTAAAAGCTTCCGTAGTAGCCGGGATAGGTTCAAAGACATAAGTATAATGGTGGCTAGTTCCATAATTAACAGTAAGAAGTCCGCTTTTAGCTCCCAGATTATCATAATAAAGTAGCGTATAGGCTTTTCCGTTGATGTCAATAAATGGTTCAACTTCTGTAATAAAAATAGATCCGTAAGGTCTGAATTCATTGTTTGTCCAAGTGCAATCTACGCGAGTATATTTATCTGTGATTGTTAATTTATCAATAGTCATTCCTTTTTCTCCCAACGTTCTTACGATAAGATTTTCTTTTGTCAATAATATCTTCGGATTCATCATCTCAAGCGTTTGATCAAGAGTATAAACTGGTACGTCTTTGAACTTAAAAGTGAAAGGAGTAAAATTACTTCCATTGCTGTCAGTCGGAATTAATCCGGCAATATCTATTTGAGTAAACTGTTTCACTTTCGGGCTGACTTGTTTTATTTTTAACATTCCTCTAAGCTGAACTCCAGGAAGTAAGGTTACGCGGTTTATTGTACTGCTATTCATATCTCCCAAGTACTGATAAAGCAAAGAATAAGATTTTCCATCATCCCCGATGATAAGTGTTTCATCGTCAGGATTGATGATAGTTTTATGGGTACCCAGACTGTTTAATTGTATTTTGTTGTCGCTGTTGTTTTTAATAGTATAGAAGACAATAACATTATCTCCATTTCTCATACAACTTTCAAGGCGAATATCCACGTTCTTATTAAAACTTACTACCTTGACATCTTTATAAGCGCCATAAATATCCCCATTGGAATATTGTACAGACTTGTCTTTGCCGGTTGCCCGATTTAGTTCGTCAGTGGCATCGTCTAAGCCTTTGGATACTTTATCTAAGCCCTTACTAATCTTTTTGAGAAATTTTTGTCCCTGAACAGGTGTTGCTATTACCACCATAAGAGCAATAAGCAGGAAATTCAAGCTTTTCTTCATGTGTAATTGTGTTTTTGAAATTAAAAATTACAGATTATTCACTTTTATTCGGCAAAGATAGGGATAATTTTGGATTTTAGATTTACGAATTACGATTTTTTATGTTTCCCGGCATTGGCTTCGTAGTTTCATCCTCTGAGGTTCGGGGTTTCATCCTCTGAGGTTCGAGGCTTCATCCTCTGAGGTTCGAGGTTTCATCCTCTGAGGTTTGGGGTTCGTTTTGTATCAAGACAAAATGAACAAAGGAAAAACAAATATTTTCCAAAATAATCGTTTTTCTTATACTTTTATTGTACTTTCGCCGCTTCAAAGCTTTTGATTTAGATAAAAAGAAGAACTATAACCATATAAATAACAAAAAAAAAGACATGAGTAACATGAAAGATGCCGGTAAAACTCGGCAAGAAAGCGA
>DAIPZW010000007.1:0-14690 GCA_036781965.1 Bacteroidales bacterium | reverse complement strand
TAATATTCCTTCGGGTGCTTGCATTGTTTTGGTGCAGGTATTGCTTTTCTTTTTATTAAAACTATTTTTTTCGATTGCTTATTTCAAGGGAATAAAAAAAGGAGCTGCTTAAAAGCAACTCCTTTTGAATTATCTTTCTATTGTATGATTGTATATCAATAGTTTTGTTTCATTGGCTCAAAGAAAGATTGAGGATGAATACAAGCCGGACAAGTATTCGGAGCAGATTCTCCTTCATGTACGTATCCGCAATTGCGACATTGCCATTTAATTGATTCTCCTTTCTTGAAAATAGTTCCTTCTACTAGGTTTTGAAGTAATTTACGATAGCGACTTTCGTGTTCTGCCTCTACTTTCGCAATAAATTTGAAAGCATTTGCCACATCAATAAATCCTTCTTCACGAGCTATTCTTTCAAATTCCGGATAATCCTGAGCCCACTCTTCTTTCTCTCCTTCTGCTGCTGCTAATAAGTTTTGTGGAGTTGTTCCTATTACTCCTGCTGGGTAAGAAGCAGTGATTTCTACCATGCCTCCTTCTAAGAATTTAAAGAAACGCTTAGCATGTTCTTTTTCTTGTTCAGCAGTTTCTGCAAATACGCCTGCAATTTGTTCGTATCCTTCTTTTTTTGCTACACTAGCAAAGAAGACATAACGACTACGTGCTTGACTTTCTCCGGCAAAAGCTTTTAAGAGATTTTGTTCTGTTCTTGTTCCTTTGATACTTCTTTTTTCTTCCATTTTCTTATCTTTTTTAGATTAAATATTCGCAATCTTGTCAGGGTATTATTGCACTTACCGCAATATCCTTTATAGTAAATCTGACATTCGTTGATTGATAATTTATGATTCCCTTTGATTAATAACGAATCTAATCCTTCAATGTTCAAATCATGAATATCTCCACAACTTTTACATCTGAAATGACCATGTATCCCTAAATTAGCATCATATCTAACACTTTTATCATCAATATAAATAGAGCGAACCGCTCCACTATCTTCTAATAATTTTAAAGTATTATAGACTGTGGTCTTTGATAAAGTAGGAATAGCTGGGAATAAATCACTAAAAATCATATCCGCTGTAGGATGTGTTGGATTATTTATAAGATATTCAATTATAGCTATCCTATGCAAGGAGAGTTTTATGTCATATTCCTCCAATCTCCGCATTGCATCTATCTTTGAAGTGCTCATTGAATGATTATTAATTTGTAATGATTACAATTTTATTACGATTGCAAAGGTAATTAAATATATTTATCCACAAAAACTTTTGATATTTTTTTATTCATTAATTAAAGTTCTTACCTTTGTGCGTTCTGAATTAAAGATAGTTACAGGCATGAAAAAAGCGAAAGTAAACATAGACTTTCAACCTAAGTTATTTAGTAGTCTTAAGAATTATTCAAAAGAAAAGTTTGCCGCCGATGCCATGGCAGGCATTATAGTTGGTATTGTAGCTTTACCCTTAGCGATTGCTTTTGGTATTGCTTCGGGTGTAAGTCCTGAAAAAGGAATTATAACAGCTATCATCGGAGGCTTTATAGTTTCTTTCCTCGGAGGAAGCTCTGTTCAGATAGGAGGACCTACCGGAGCTTTCATTGTTATCGTTTACGGCATCATTCAACAGTTCGGATTTGAAGGTTTAGCCATTGCAACGATCATGGCTGGAGTTATGCTTGTCGGAATGGGCTTGCTTCGTTTAGGTACGATTATTAAGTTTATGCCCTACCCTATTATTGTTGGATTTACTGCCGGGATTGCTGTTACTATCTTTACTACCCAGATGAAAGATTTATTCGGACTTACGATGACAGAGGTTCCTGCCGACTTTGTATCTAAATGGATTGCTTATTTCAAGGCTGCTCCGAGCATTAATTGGATGTCTTTAGGTATTGGCTTACTCAGTATATTAATCATTGTCTATACTCCTAAATTTATAAAGAAAATACCCGGATCTTTGATTGCTATTATTGTCATGACGCTGGTTGTTTATCTACTTAAAACCTACGCAGGGGTTCATGAAATAGAAACAATCGGAGATCGCTTCCAGATAAATGCATCTTTGCCTGCTCCTCAAGGATTTTCTTTTGATTGGGAAACCATTAACAAGTTACTTCCGGCAGCTTTTACTATTGCTATGTTAGGAGCGATAGAATCTTTGCTTTCGGCAACCGTTGCAGATGGGATGACAGGAGATAAACATAATTCTAATACGGAATTAATCGCACAAGGAGCCGCTAATATTGTAGTTCCTTTCTTTGGAGGAATTCCTGTAACGGGAGCTATTGCAAGAACAGTTACGAATATTAATAACGGTGGACGGACTCCTGTCGCAGGAATTATTCATGCTGTTGTCTTACTCTTAATATTATTGTTTTTAGTTCCTTTGGCTAAACATATTCCTATGGCTTGTCTAGCGGGAGTACTTATTATTGTATCTTATAATATGTCTGAATGGCGGACATTCTTATCATTGATGAAAAATCCAAAGGCAGATGTGATTGTATTGCTGGTTACTTTCTTCTTAACCGTAATATTTGACTTGACAATTGCTATTGAAATAGGAATCTTGCTTGCTATGGTATTATTAGTAAAGCGTGTATCGGAAACCTCTAATATATCTGTTATAAAAGATAAGGTAGATATGCGTTCTGATGCAGAAAAGACTGCAGACAACGAAGAACTTACCTTACCCGAAGGAGTAGAAGTTTATGAGATTGACGGACCGTTCTTCTTTGGAATTGCTAATAAGTTTGAAGAAAGTATGCGCTTATTAGACCAAAAGCGACCTGAAGTGCGTATTATAAGAATGAGAAAAGTTCCTTTCATAGATTCTACCGGACTTCATAACTTGGAAAGTTTATATCGTTTATCAAATAAGGAGGGCATTCAATTAGTGCTTTCAGGTGTAAATGACAATATCCGCGATACGTTAGAAAAATCTGAACTTGCCGACCAAATAGGCAAAGATAATATTTGTAGCGATATAAATAAAGCCCTCGAAAGGGCTTCAGTATTGATTGAGGAAAAGAAAGAGGTCTAAAAACCTTCTTTTACAACCCATATTTTTCCGAGATTTCTAACATGCTTCGGATAGGTTTCACTGCTTTGTCAATGATACTTTGCTCGATGAATATTTCAGGCATTTCATATTTCAAACAGTTATATATTTTCTCCAGTGTATTTAACTTCATAAAGTTACATTCATTGCAAGCGCAAGTGCTATCATTCGGAGGAGCAGGTATAAATACCTTGTCCGGATTTTTCTCTTGCATTTCATGTAATATGCCCGGCTCGGTAGCCACTATAAAGGTTTTATGATCCGACTTCGTCGCATAATTCAAAATACTTGAAGTAGAACCTACATGATCAGCTATATTAAGGATTACACTTTTACATTCGGGATGAGCCAATACCAAAGCATCCGGGTATTGTTCCTTCAATTCTATAATCTTTTCCAAAGAAAAACGCTCATGTACATGACATGCTCCCTCCCAAAGCAGCATATTTCTTCCAGTCAAACTATTAATATAATTTCCTAAATTCTCATCCGGACCAAAAATTATCTTTTCTTCGAGCGGAAAAGTATCGACTATTTGACGAGCATTGGTAGAAGTAACAACCACATCGGTCAATGTTTTAATTGCTGCCGTAGTATTTACATAAGAAATAACGGTATGATCGGGATGCTGCTCAACAAATTCCTTAAACTTATCAGCAGGACAAGAATCTGCCAAAGAACAACCGGCATTCATATCAGGTACAAAAACTCGCTTATCAGGAGAAATTATCTTGGCGGTTTCTGCCATAAAATGAACGCCACAAAGAACAATTACATCGGCATCGGTCTTGCTTGCCCACTGTGCTAATGCCAAACTATCTCCAACAAAATCAGCTATATCCTGAATCGCTCTTTCTTGATAGTAATGCGCCAAGATAATTGCATTTTTTTCTTTCTTTAGGTCTTGAATAGCTTGTACTAAGTCTATTCCTTTCGGAACAGGAATATTCAAAAAGCCGGCCGGTTTCAAATCTTCTTTCATACTCTTAGTTATTTGATGTGCAAAGATAAGAATATTAGTTGAGAATTGAGAGTGGAGAGTGGAGAGTTATTTGGATGTTTATTTTCTTTCCTATCTGTTTATTATTTTCACCTATTGAAACAAAGTGTTTCAAAGGATGAAACGGTTTGTTTCTTCTGATGAAACGAGTTGTTTCTTCTGATGAAACGGAGTGTTTCAAGGTTTGAAATTTTTTGAAACTATAATTCCTTAAAAATTAAGAGCGAGTTATCGGTCTTCGGGAAGCAGAGTGAAGGACATATGAGGTATTTCGGGATAAGGTTTGAAACGATTGCCGTCTATAAGTAAATATTCGGGAATAATGTTTAATTGGTCAATGGCACGATGCATAGCCCAAAAAAGAAGCATATATTCGCCTCCTTAAAACATTTTTCGAACACGTTCAATCCCTTCTACTAAAGCATCTATTTCTTCAAATGTATTATAGAAAGCAAGGGAAGCGCGCATGGTTCCTTCTATCCCCAAGAACTCCATCAATGGCTGTGCGCAATGATGACCTGTTCGGATAGCAATGCCTAATCGATCCAAAAGCATACCCATATCGTAAGGATGGATATTGCCTACCAGGAAAGAGATTACGGAACTTTTTTGCTCTGCTGTTCCTATGAATTGGATGCCTTCAACTTTTGAAAGCGCTTGCATACCATAATGCAACAATTCGTCTTCGTAGTTTCTGATTGCTTCTAATCCGATGTTATTTATATACTTGATGGCTTCGCCTAAGCCTACTATCCCTACATAATCGGGCGTTCCTGCTTCAAACTTATAAGGCAGCTCGTTGAACGTAGTCTTGGAGAAACTAACATGTGCTATCATTTCTCCTCCACCTTGGTAAGGTGGTAATTTTTCCAACCATTCTTCTTTTCCATATAATACGCCTACGCCCGTAGGTCCATATATTTTATGAGAGGAAAAGACTAAGAAATCACAATCTAAGGCTTGTACGTCAATAGGAATATGTTGTACGGACTGAGCTGCGTCAATCATTACCGGAATATTATATCCATGTGCCAAATCAATAATTTCCTTAATCGGATTGATTGTACCTAATACATTAGATACATGAGCTAAAGAAATCAATTTCGTTCTGCTGGATATACATTCCTCCAAATCGGCTAAGTTTATTTCGCCTGCCTCGTTGATTGGTACAACTTTGAGTTCGATTCCTGTTTTCTCTTGATGCAACTGCCAAGGAACAATATTAGAATGATGTTCCATTACAGTCAAGATTATCTCATCTCCGGCTTGGCATTGGGAATTACAGAATGTATCTGCCAATAAGTTGATACTTCCCGTGGTTCCGCTGGTAAAAATAACTTCTTTGGTCGAAGCCGCATTGATATATTGGCGCACTATTTCACGTGCATTTTCTTGTTCTTCGGTTGCCAATTGACTTAAATGATGAACTCCTCGATGTACATTCGCATTAATAGAAGAATACATCTCATCTATTTTTCGGATTACACTTAATGGTTTTTGAGTAGTTGCACCATTATCGAGGTATATAAGAGGCTTTCCGTGTGCTTCCGTTCCTAGAATTGGAAAGTCTTGTCGTATTTTATTTATATCTAAATGCATTCTTGACACTTTATAGTTTCTCCCCTAAATCTTTTCTCAACCAGCATACGAAGTCGTTCTCTTAAAGTTTCAATACGGATACTTTCAATAACATCATCCGTAAATGCAAACATCATTAAGATACGTGCTTCCTCTTTATTGATTCCTCGCGAACGAAGATAGAACAAAGCGTTTTCATCCAACTGTCCGGTCGTCATTCCATGCGAGCATTTTACATCGTCAGCATATATTTCGAGCTGGGGTTTAGAGTAAACCCTGCTTTCATTAGCTAATAATAAATTTCGATTGGTTTGATAAGACTGTGTCTTCTGCGCATTGGGAGCAACTAATATCTTTCCGCTGAAGACTCCCAAAGCCTCTTCGTCTATTACATACTTAAACAACTCATTGCTAAGACAATGCGGAACATGATGGTTTATAGTTGTATGATTATCTATTCGTTGCTTTTTATCCACTATTGCCATTCCCACTATATGGGCTTCGGCGTTCTCTCCTCTAAAGTCAATCTGAGTATTGTTACGAGTAACTCCATTACTAAGGGTTATCTCGTTAAACATAATATTGGAAGATGCGCCTTGCTCTACAAAAGTAGAAGATAAGCGGATTGTCTTTTGCGTGCTTTCTTCTAACTCATAAAAATCAAAAGTAGCCCCTTTACCTACGAAGATTTCAGTTACCTGAGTCTTAGCTGCTATTACATCTAAACTATTCGTATGATCGCAAGAAAGTATTTTAGCCTGCGCTCCCTCTTCCAAAACAATCAGAATACGGCGATTGATTAAGGTATTAACCTTACTATTGAATATATTAGTAAGCTGAATTGGATTTTCAATGATTATATTCTTAGGGATATACAATACATATCCGTCTTGAACAAACATCGTATTGAAGGACGATAAGCCATCTCCTTTTTCTGCTGCTTGTGTATTATAATATTTAGTGAATAGTTCGGGATATTTCTCTGCAAATACATTTAAGCTCCCCGAAAAAACTCCATTCGGCAAACCTTTACTTGTTGATGTCTCATAAAACCAACCGTTCACCATGTAATGTTGGTGAGAAGACATATTATACACACTGCATTTGAATACATCTTCCGGTTTATATTTCTCTTCCTTTTTAAGGTAAAAGCCTAAATCGGACGAAAGCAAAGTTTCTATATCTGTATGCTTATATTCCTCCGACTTATAAGTTGGAAAACCTTTTTCTTTGAAGTCTTCAAACGCTTTATCTCGATAAGCATTCAACAGTTCCGGACAAGAAGCATCAATCGTTTCTCTTTCGGAAGTAAAGAAACCAATGTATTGATTATTATTTGAGCCAGTCATACCCTTTTTCTTCAAGTTCCAATGCTAAATCCGGTCCTCCGGTTTTTATAATTTGTCCTTTATATAATACATGAACAATATCCGGTTTGATATAATCCAGTAAACGTTGGTAGTGAGTAATCACGATGGTAGCATTCTCAGGGGTTTTTAATTGGTTTACTCCATTGGCTACAATACGAAGAGCATCAATGTCCAATCCACTATCTGTTTCGTCAAGGATTGCCAACTTAGGTTCCAACATAGCCATTTGAAAGATTTCATTTCTTTTCTTTTCTCCTCCGGAAAAGCCTTCATTGACCGAACGACCTACTAAGTTCTTATCCATCTCTACTAATGCTTGTTTTTCGCGCATCAGTTTCAAAAATTCTCCGGCTGTCAAAGGCTCTTGTCCTTTACATTTTCTATGTTCATTTACTGCCGTGCGCATAAAATTAACCATGCTTACGCCGGGAATCTCTACAGGATATTGAAAGCTTAGGAATAAACCTAAGCACGAACGTTCTTCGGGAGAATAGTCCAAGAGGTTTTTTCCTTCAAATAGGATTTCTCCTTTAGTTACCTCAAATGCCGGATTTCCTACTAGTACAGAAGAAAGAGTACTCTTACCAGAACCGTTAGGACCCATAATAGCGTGAACTTCTCCTTTATTCACTTGAAGGTTTACGCCTTTTAATATTTCTTTTCCATTAATGGAAGCATGTAAATCTTTAACTGTTAACATATTTATTTTCTTTTTACCCTACACTTCCTTCCAAACTTATTTGTAAAAGCTTTTGAGCTTCCACCGCAAATTCCATAGGAAGTTTATTTAATACTTCTTTCGCATAACCATTGACAATCAAGCCAACAGCATCCTCAGTAGGTATTCCTCTTTGATTACAATAAAAAAGTTGATCTTCATTTATCTTAGAAGTAGTTGCCTCATGCTCAACGATTGCCGAGTCATTTCGAATATCCATATAAGGAAAAGTATGTGCTCCGCAGGTATCTGTCAATAAAAGACTATCACATTGAGAGTGATTACGTGCGTTTCCAGCATCTTTATCTACATAAACCAATCCTCGATAAGAGTTTTGACTTTTTCCTGTGGATATTCCTTTTGATACTATACGACTCTTGGTATTCTTTCCTAAGTGAATCATTTTTGTTCCGGTATCTGCCTGCTGATAGTTCTTTGTTACAGCAACAGAATAGAATTCGCTCGTAGAATTGTCTCCTTTTAATATGGTACTTGGGTATTTCCAAGTAATTGCCGAGCCTGTTTCTACCTGTGTCCAAGATATTTTGGACGATTCGCCTTTACAAATTCCACGTTTAGTAACGAAGTTATAAATTCCGCCCTTTCCATCTTTATCTCCCGGATACCAATTTTGAACGGTAGAGTATTTAACTTCTGCTCTATCTAGTGCAATAATTTCTACAATAGCCGCATGCAATTGATTCTCGTCTCTCATCGGAGCTGTACATCCTTCTAAATAACTTACATAAGAATCATCTTCTGCTATAATAAGCGTACGTTCGAATTGTCCTGTATTCAAGGCGTTGATACGGAAGTAAGTAGAAAGTTCCATCGGACAACGAACGCCTTTAGGAATGAAAACAAAAGATCCATCGCTAAAGACTGCCGAGTTTAAGGCTGCAAAGAAATTATCCTCATAAGAAACCACGCTTCCCATGTATTTCTTTACCAAATCAGGATGATCTTTTACCGCTTCGCTGAATGAACAAAAGACTATTCCCTTTTCAGCCAAGGCATCCTTATAGGTAGTCTTCACTGAAACGCTATCCATCACAGCATCAACCGCCATTCCTGAAAGCATCTTCTGTTCTTCCAAAGGAATACCTAATTTATCGAAAGTTTTTAATAATTCCGGATCCACTTCGTCCAAGCTTTTCGGACCTTCTTTCTTTTTAGGCGCAGCGTAGTATATAATGTCTTGGTAGTCAATAGGAGGTATTTTCAAATGAGCCCATGTCGGCATCTGTAAAGTAGTCCAATGTCTGTAAGCCTTTAAGCGAAAGTCTAACATCCACTCGGGTTCTTCTTTTTTTGCAGAAATAGCACGAACTGTATCCTCATTTATTCCTTTAGGAAAGTATTCTGTATCTATTTCTGTATGAAATCCCGGTTTATATTCATCTCCGGTTATCTCATTCAATATGTCATCTATCTCTTCTGCCATAAATTATTTAATAAAAAAATCTCTTGCTATCGGGTAGATAGTAGGAACAATGCTCTTTATTTGGTAATAGAAAGTTGAATCGCTCTTTGTTTCTTTGCTAAGTAGCATAGAATTAACATCAAACACTTCCACAAGGTTTATTAGAAAGCTCAAAGCCAACACCCAAAGGCAAGCTCCGATGATTGCTCCTGCTAATTTATTTAAAATAGCCACCGGAGTCAGGTTAATAACCAATTCAATTGCTTTTCCCAATAGAGTTATAATTATCATAATGACTACAAAGGCTAAGACGTATGAAATCCCGTTGACAATACTTATATTCAGTGAATCTTCGGGGAGTAATAGTAATAAACTCTTTATCGGTTTAGCCAATAAGCCGGCAAACAAAATGCCGCAAGCTAAAGCTAATAAAGAAACAACCTGCTTGATAAATCCGTCAAGCAGGCCTTTTATTATTCCTATTAATACACAAATAATTATGATTATGTCGAGCCAATTCATCCTTATGAATTTAAGCTTAAATTAAACAATATATACTGTGGCCTTTCTTTATAATGTTTGTTTTACTTCCACTTCTTCGAAGGCTTCTATCATATCGCCTACTTTGATGTCATTAAAGTTTTCAATATTCAAACCACATTCATAACCTTGAGCTACTTCTTTCACGTCTTCTTTGAAACGTTTCAGAGAACCTAGCTCTCCTGTATATATTACAATACCATCACGAATAAGGCGTACCTTATTGTTTCGTTTTATTTTACCTTCTCTTACCAAACAACCGGCAACAGAGCCGACTTTCGTAATCTTGAAGACTTCACGAACTTCTGCAAGTCCGATAATTTCTTCTTTAATTTCAGGAGAAAGTAAACCTTCCATAGCCAACTTAACTTCTTCGATAGCATCATAGATAATTGAATACAATCGAATATCAACTCCTTCTTTCTCTGCTAATTTTCTGGCAACAACAGAAGGACGAACTTGGAATCCAACTATAATAGCATCCGAAGCAGCGGCTAAAATAACATCCGACTCGGATATTTGTCCTACTCCCTTATGAATAACATTCACTTGGATTTGTTCTGTTGATAGACGAATCAAAGAGTCTGCCAAAGCTTCTACCGATCCATCCACGTCTCCCTTAACAATAACATTTAATTGTTGGAAGTTTCCGATAGCAATACGACGACCAATATCATCCAAGGTCAGCAATTTTTGAGTACGAAGTCCTTGTTCGCGTTGTAATTGCTCTCTTTTGGTTGCTATTTCGCGAGCTTCTTGTTCTGTTTCCAATACATGGATCGTATCTCCTGCTGTAGGCGCACCGTTTAAGCCTAAAATCAACACCGGCTCAGAAGGACCTGCTTCTGTAATCCGTTGATTTCTTTCATTAAACATTGCTTTGATACGTCCGAAGTGAGTTCCTGCCAATACAACGTCTCCCATTTTTAAAGTCCCGTTTTGTACTAACATCGTAACTACATACCCACGCCCCTTGTCTAGGGAAGATTCAATAACTGAACCGACTGCTCGACGATCCGGATTGGCTTTTAATTCCAAAAGTTCCGATTCGAGCAATACTTTCTCTAACAATTCAGGAATACCAACACCTTGTTTAGCTGAAATATCTTGTGATTGATATTTTCCACCCCACTCTTCTACCAGATAATTCATTCCGGCAAGAGTTTCCTTTATTTTATCCGGATTTGCACCCGGTTTATCAATCTTATTAATAGCAAATATAATTGGAACCCCTGCTGCTGCAGCATGATTAATCGCTTCTCTCGTTTGAGGCATCACGTTATCATCCGCAGCAACTATAATAATTGCAATATCTGTTACACTTGCACCACGAGCACGCATAGCAGTAAAAGCTTCGTGACCGGGAGTATCTAAGAAAGTAATCTTACGTCCACTAGCTAATTCTACATTGTAAGCTCCGATATGTTGAGTTATTCCTCCTGCTTCGCCCGCAATTACATTTGTATTACGTATATTATCCAATAAAGAAGTTTTACCATGGTCAACGTGTCCCATAACTGTTACTATAGGTGGACGTTCTACCAAATCTTCTTCACTATCTTCTTCTTCAGTGATTGCTTCTACAACTTCCGCACTTACATATTCTGTCTTAAAGCCAAATTCGTCAGCTACAATATTAATAGTTTCCGCATCAAGGCGTTGATTAATAGAAACCATCATTCCAATAGCCATACAAGTTGAGATAATGTCCATAACTGAAACATTCATCATATTAGCTAACTCATTTGCTGTAACGAATTCCGTAATCTTAATTACTTTGCTTTCTTGAGCCGTTTGTTCAGACTGTTCTATTTGTCGTTGATTTACGGCATCTCTTTTTTCTTTTCTATATTTTGTTCCTTTCTTCGGACCTTTATTGGTCAAGCGAGCCAAAGTTTCCTTAATTTGCTTTTGAACATCTTCTTCTTTGATGTCATTTTTAGCAGCAGGTTTGCGAAGTTTCGGACGATGAGCATCATTCCTATTTATATTGTTGGCACTCTTCTCAATATTTACTTTTTCATGTTGAATACGATTGCGTTTTTTCTTTTTATTCGCATCCGCAGGATCAACTTTCTTAACAGTTAAACCTTGAGCTGCTTCTGTTTTCTGAGTTGTTTGGTTAGCTGCTTTAGCTGCAGCTATTTTTCGTTCTTTTTCTTCCCGTTCTTTTTTCTTTTCTTCTTTCGATTTCTTTTTAGGACGAGTCGATTGATTAAGTGTAGAAAGATCTATTCTACCAACTTCTTTGATGTTTGATTCAACAACTGGTTTTGACAAGCGAAACACTTCTTTTTCTCCACTTGTCTCTTCTTTTTGCTGTGGCTCAACGGTCATTTCTTCTTCTTTTGCTACCGGAATCTCTTTTTCAATAACAACCTGTTCCGGTTTTTCTTTTATTTCGGGTTCAACTGCTTTTATTTTTTTCTTTTCTTCCTCTTGTTTAGGCTCTTCCTTTATAGTTCCTTCTACAATAGGTTTCTCCTTTTGAGGCTCCGGTTTTTTCTTTCCTATATTATCGAGGTCTATCTTGCCTAAAGTAACAAACTTTGGTTTGATTTCTTCCGGAATTTCTGTTTTGATTTCTTCCGTCTTTTTAACTTCTTCATATCCTTCGGCGGCAACAGATTCTTTCTTTTCTTTCTGTTGTCTTTCTTGACTAATCTTTTCGGATTCAAGTTTCAGATTTTTATCTTTACTGAATTCTTTAATCAATAAGTCGTATTGTTCTTCGGATATTTTAGAATTGGGGTTAGCCTCAATGGGATAACCTTTCTTGTTTAGGAATTCCACCACCGTGGTCAAACCTACGTTTAAGTTTTTAACTACTTTATTTAATCTTATCGACATACTTATTATTCGCTAAAAACACTTGAATCAAATTGGATTTAATCTTGTGAATTTAGCTTATTAATCTATTTATTAGTTCTTTTATTCTTCAAATTCAGCAGCAAGAATGGCTAATACATTATCAACTGTATCTTCTTCCAAATCCGCTTTTTCGATAATTTCATCGCGACTTATCGCCAATACATTCTTAGCGGTATAGCAACCTATGTTTTTTAATGTCTCAATTACCCAAGCATCTATCTCGTCTGAGAATTCATCCAAGTAAATATCTTCACTGTCAATATCTACATCGCGGAATACATCAATAACATAGCCGGTTAGCATACTAGCCAATTTAATATTTAATCCGCCCTTACCGATAGCTAAAGAAACTTCTTCGGGACGTAAAAATACTTCTGCGCGTTTGTCTTCTTCATGAATTTTGATAGAAGAAATCTTTGCAGGACTAAGTGCTCTTTGGATATATAAAGAGGTATTATTCGTAAAGTTAATTACGTCAATATTCTCATTGCAAAGTTCACGAACAATTCCGTGAATACGAGAACCTTTCATTCCTACGCATGCTCCTACAGGATCAATACGATCATCATAAGATTCAACGGCTATTTTTGCTCTTTCGCCCGGAATGCGTGCAATTCCTTTAATGGTAATCAAACCATCATGTATTTCCGGCACCTCCAATTCAAATAATCTTTGCATGAATAAAGGAGAGGTACGGGAAAGAATGATTTTTGGATTATTATTTTGGTTATCTACTTTCACAACTACTGCACGACATGTTTCGTTTTTGCGGAAAAAGTCACCCGGTATTTGTTCGCTTTTAGGAAGAATCAATTCATTTTCTTCGTCATCCAAAAGAAGTACTTCTTTTTTCCAAACTTGATAAACTTCTCCTATTACTATTTCTCCGACTTTATCTTTATATTTATTATATAAACTGTCTTTTTGAAGTTCAAGAATTTTAGAAGCTAGCGCCTGACGTAAGTTTAAGACTGCGCGACGTCCGAAACGGGCAAAATCTACTTCGTCTGTGATTTCTTCTCCAAGTTCATAATCTTTATCTATATTTTGAGCTTCAGTAAGACCTATTTGCATACTTGGATTTTCTACTTCTCCGTCAGCTACAACCTCTCTATTTCTCCAAATCTCAAAGTCTCCTTTGTCAGGATTAATGATAATATCATAATTTTCGTCCGAACCGAACATTTTACTGATCACATTGCGGAAAGACTCTTCCAAAACACTGATCAAAGTCGTTCTGTCTATATTTTTCAACTCTTTGAATTCGGCAAAGGTATCTATCAAGCTGATCTCTTCTTGTTTCTTAGCCATAAATTTATTTCTTGAATCTTATTACGTATTTTGTATATTTTAAATCCTCATACGGAAAAACCAAATCTTCGTTTACTGTGATTTTTCTTTTGGCTCCTTCCGGTTTTATTTGCTTTTCTATGGTTAAAGTTATTTGTTTTTCATCTGCATCTTTCAGTATGCCTGTCATTTTCTTCCCTGATTTTGTCAAAATTTCGACTTCATTTCCAATATTTTTTCGGTATTGACGAAAAGTTTTGAACGGAGAACTGATTCCCGCAGAAGTTACTTCTAACTCATAATCTTCTTTTTCCCGATCCAGATTTGCTTCGATATGTTTATTCAAAACGATACAATCTTCGATAGAAACAGCTTCGTCGTGATCAATTTCGACTACAATGCGATTACTCTTATCTATTTCTATATCAACAAGGTAGTGTTCTTTGTCGCGAAGATATTCTTCTACTATATTTCTCAGTAAATCTTTCTCGATCATAATTATAATAATGAAAAAAGAGAGACTATGCGCCTCCCTCCTCCTACTAATTCGCTTGCAAAGATAATACATTATCTATTAAACTCCAAATAATTAGTTTTTTTTCTGGTCTTTATGGTGTGATGTTTAGTGTGTAAGGTTTAATGTTTGGTGTTATTCCACGATTGACGTTTGTCATTCCAAACTTGATTTGGGATCTTATAAGATTGCGTGTCAAGTAGGCAATGACAAGGGATTCTTTCTCCCTTCTCCCTGTTCCTTTCTCCTTCATAAACATTACACATTAAACACTAAACATTTTAACTCTCCACTCTCCACTCTCAATTCTCAACTATA
>DAIPZW010000006.1:0-15475 GCA_036781965.1 Bacteroidales bacterium | reverse complement strand
CAGGCTAAACACAGCACGATTAAACAAACATCTCAGCATCCTCTTAGGATCGGGGATTCATCCTCTTAGGTTCGAGGCTTCATCCTCTGAGGATCGAAGCTTCATCCTCTGAGGATAAAATCGGCACCAAGGTATATATATATACTTCATCTTTGGGTTAACTAAACTTTTGCCTGATTGTCGAATAACCAGCCGCACATAGAGCCAAACACTTCCATATTAGTCCCTTGTCTAAACTTATTCAGACATTGTTGGCAGGCACGATGACCTCGCATTTTGTTTCTTAATTGCAGCAACCTGTCTTGTATTTAAGAAATAATATTTTCTCTTGTGTATGAGAATAAAACTTACTACCTTAGCACCCCGAAAAACGATATATATTTTTTATTAATTATGGCAATAGGATTAAGCAACAAACTACCTGATTATCCTTCTTTTATAGAGGGGATTCGCCGCGCACCTGATCGTGGCTATAAACTAACAGAAGCTCAAACTGAAATAGCATTAAAGAATGCCTTGCGTTATATTCCTTCTGAACTTCATGAACAATTAAGACCTGAATTTTTAGAAGAACTTAAAACACGCGGACGTATTTATGCTTATCGTTATCGTCCGGATGGAGATTTGAAAGCGAAATCAATTGACGAATATAAAGGAAACTGCATCGAAGGAAAGGCTTTCCAAGTGATGATTGATAACAATTTATGTTTTGACATCGCTCTCTATCCTTATGAATTGGTTACTTATGGGGAAACAGGACAAGTTTGTCAAAATTGGATGCAGTATCATTTGATTAAACAATACTTGGAAATACTTACTCAAGACCAAACATTAGTTATTGAGTCCGGTCATCCTCTAGGTTTATTCAAATCACACCCTTCAGCACCAAGAGTAATCATTACCAACTCTATGATGATTGGTATGTATGACAACTTAGCAGATTGGGATATTGCCGCACAAATGGGAGTCGCTAATTACGGACAAATGACCGCCGGAGGCTGGATGTATATAGGTCCTCAAGGAATTGTTCATGGAACATTTAACACCTTATTAAATGCAGGTCGCATGAAATTAGGTATTCCTCAAGACGGAGACTTAAAAGGCAAACTTTTTATTTCTTCCGGATTAGGAGGTATGAGTGGAGCTCAGCCAAAGGCAGCAGATATCGCCGGAGCTGTTTCTATAACAGCAGAAGTAGACCCTTCAAGAATTGAAACCCGCCATTCTCAAGGCTGGGTTCAGGCAGTTGCTTATACACCTGAAGAAGCTTTTGATATGGCAGCCGAAAAAATGAAAGAACAAGTGCCCTACTCTATTGCTTTCTTGGGGAATATAGTTGATTTATTGGAATACGCCGATAAAAAGAATATACACATCGATCTTTTATCTGATCAAACTTCTTGTCATGCCGTATATGAAGGAGGATATTGCCCTGTCGGAATTACGTTTGAAGAAAGAACCCGCCTATTAAAAGAAGATAGAAACAAATTCAATCAATTAGTGGACGAAACTTTGAAGAAACATTTCAAGGTTATCAAAAACTTAACTGACAAAGGAACCTACTTCTTTGATTATGGTAATTCTTTTATGAAAGCGATCTATGATGCCGGAGTAAAAGACATATCCAAGAACGGACATGATGAGAAAGACGGCTTTATTTGGCCTTCCTATGTAGAAGACATTATGGGTCCTGAACTTTTTGATTATGGCTATGGTCCTTTCCGTTGGGTTTGTCTAAGCGGAAAACATGAAGATTTAATAAAAACCGATCAAGCTGCTATGGATTGTATAGATCCCAATCGTCGCGGACAGGACAGAGATAATTATAATTGGATAAAAGATGCCGAGAAAAACAATTTAGTGGTAGGAACTCAGGCTCGTATTCTTTATCAAGACGCTGAAGGTCGCTTGAAAATAGCGCTTCGTTTCAATAAAATGGTTCGCGATGGCGAAACAGGTCCTATTATGCTAGGAAGAGACCATCACGATGTAAGCGGAACCGACTCTCCTTTCCGTGAAACTGCTAATATTAAAGACGGAAGTAATGTTATGGCTGATATGGCCGTACAATGCTTTGCCGGAAATGCTGCACGCGGAATGAGCCTTATCGCTTTGCATAATGGAGGCGGTGTAGGCATCGGAAAGTCTATCAATGGGGGCTTCGGAATGGTTTTAGATGGAAGCGAACGAGTAGATGAAATATTAAAGACTGCTATGCTTTGGGATGTTATGGGAGGTGTAGCTCGTCGTTCCTGGGCAAGAAATGAACATGCCCTTGAAACCTGTGTTGAGTTTAACAAAAATCATAAAGATTATATAATTACAATACCTTATTTAACAAAATGAACAGAATAGTTGAATGCGTACCTAATTTTAGTGAAGGTCGCGACTTAGCAAAAGTAGAGAGAATCGTAGATGTATTCCGTGCAAAAGAAGGCATCAAGTTATTAGACTATAGCAATGACAAGGATCATAACCGTATGGTGGTTACTGTAATGGGAGATCCTGATGCAATGAAAAATGCGATCATCGAAGCAGTAGGTATCGCTGTTAAAGAAATCGATCTTACCAAACACGAAGGACAACATCCCAGAATGGGAGCTGTTGATGTGATTCCTTTTATTCCTATCAAAGGAATGACTGTTGAGGAAGCGGACGAATTAGCGAAAGAAGTAGGTAAAACTTTGGCAGAAAAATACAACTTACCTATATTCTTATATGAAAAATCGGCTTCTGCTACTCATCGTCAAAACTTAGCAGCTGTACGTAAAGGCGAATTTGAAGGATTAGTTGATAAAATGCAACAAGCTGAATGGAAACCTGACTTCGGTCCTGAACAAAGACACCCATCTGCAGGAGCAGTGGCTGTAGGCGCACGTATGCCTCTTGTAGCTTTCAACGTAAACCTAAACTCTACCAATTTGGAGATTGCAGACAAAATTGCTAAAAAAGTTCGTTTCTTAGGTGGTGGTCTTCGCTTCTGTAAAGCTATGGGAGTAGATTTGGCTGACCAAGGTATGGTTCAAGTTTCTATGAACTTAACTGACTTTACTAAGACTGCTATTTATCAAGCGGTAGAAATGATTCGTTTCGAAGCACAACGCTATGGAGTTACTGTAGCAGGTAGCGAATTGATTGGTTTAGTGCCTCTTCAAGCAGTTGTTGATACAGCTTCTTATTATTTAGGTTTGGAAGACTTCACTATGAAGCAAATCCTTGAAACACATTTAATGGAGTAATGAACAATTACATTATCAAAAACATCACTCAACTCGTTACTTGTTCGGGTAACAAAGCAAAACGTGGCAAAGAAATGTCTGATTTGCACGTTATCAATAATGGAATGGTCGTGATTACGGATGGAATTATTTCTTACGTAGGCGAAAACTCCGAAGAACAAGCCGCACAATGGTTGAAGGATAATAAGCAATACGAAATAATTGATGGAACGGGCAAGTCAGTCTTGCCCGGCTTCATTGATTCCCATACCCATTTCATATTTGGCGGATACAGAGAAGAGGAATTTTCTTGGCGCATGAAGGGAGATAGTTACATGTCTATCATGGAACGCGGAGGAGGTATCTACAGTACAGTTAATGCTACTCACGATGCATCTTTTGAAGAAATGAAAGAATCCGGACGCAGACGTTTAGATAAAATGTTAGCGATGGGAGTAACTACCGTAGAGGGAAAAAGCGGATACGGCTTAGACAAAGAAACGGAGTTAAAGCAACTTCGAGTGATGAAAGAGTTACAAAAAGAACATGCAGTGGATATTGTAACGACTTACATGGGAGCTCACGCCGTTCCAAAAGGATATACGGAAGACGAATACATCGACTTTATGCTTAAAGAGGTGATGCCGATTGTCAAAGCAGAAGGATTAGCCGAATGTTGCGACATCTTTTGCGAGAAAGGCGTTTTCAGCACAGAAGCATCCAAACGTTATTTATCAGCTTCCAAAGAAATGGGCTTCCTGTTAAAGATGCATGCCGACGAAATAGTAAATACCAAAGGTTCTGAGTTAGCAGCGGAAGTGAATGCCGTTTCAGCAGACCATTTATTACAAGCTTCGGAAGCAGGAATCAAAGCTTTGGCGAATAGCAATACCGTAGCCACTCTTCTTCCTAACACAGCTTTTACCTTAAAAGAAGATTTTGCCAAAGGACGTGAAATGATTGATGCAGGATGTGCTGTAGCTTTAGCAACAGACTTTAATCCGGGCAGCAGCTTTACTTGTTCTGTTCCGCTTACCTTTGCATTGGCTTGTATCTATATGAAATTTTCTCCGGAAGAGGCTGTAACCGCGTTAACAATCAATGCGGCGGCAGCTTTAGGTAAAGCTGATCAAATCGGAAGTATTGACGTTGGTAAAAAAGGAGACATCATAATCCTTGAATACCCTTCTTATAATTTTTTACCCTATCACGCAGGTATGAACTGCGTAGAAAGAACCATTAAAAGTAAATAATTTTATAAATTTTCATATCATGTTATCAGAACTAACAGTAAAAGACTTTCTTAAAGTAACTGCCGGTAGCGATCCTGTGCCCGGAGGCGGTAGTGTTTCGGCTTTGTGTGCTTCTATAAGCTCGGCATTAGGCGAAATGGTAGCTAATTTGACTATCGGAAGAAAAAAATATATCGAAGTAGAAGAGGAAATGAAAGAAGTGGCTGCTTTCTTTGCAGAATACCAAAAAGGATTTACTCAAGCAATCGAAGATGATTCGGATGCATATAATGTAGTATTCGATGCTTTCAAACTTCCGAAAGAAACAGATGAAGAAAAAGCAATCCGTAGCGAAAAGATTCAAATAGCAACTAAACATGCGGCTGAAATACCATTATCTGTAGCAAGAAAAGCTTACGAGATTATGGATAAGATTACTTATGTAGCACAAAACGGCAATCAAAACGCCGTAACTGATGCTTGTGTATCTATGATGTGCGCTCGTACTGCTGTGCTAGGTGCATTATTAAATGTAAGAATCAACCTTTCTTCTTTGAAAGATACTGAATACGTAGAAAAAGTGACTGCGGAAGCAGACAACTTGGAGAAAATGGCAATAAGTAAAGAGAACGCTTTACTTCAATGGGTAAAGACTGTTCTTTAATTCAATAAACTATGAATACATATCAAATAGGTTCGGGACAACTGACTTTCGAGTTAATAGAACAAATACTTGAACAAAACATCAAGTTGGAATTGTCCCAACAAGCCATAGAAAAGATACAAAAGTGTCGGGATTATTTAGATAAGAAAATGGCAACTTCAGACAAGCCTGTATATGGAATTACAACAGGCTTCGGTTCGTTGTGCAACAAAACCATTTCTCCTGAAGAATTGACCACACTACAAGAAAATTTAGTAAAATCTCATGCTTGCAGTGTAGGCGAAGAGATTGATCCGGCTATCGTAAAGTTGATGCTCCTATTAAAAGCCCACGCTTTATCCTTAGGACATAGCGGCGTTCAGGTTGTTACCGTACAACGAATCATTGACTTATATAATAATGACGTTCTTCCTGTGGTTTATGACCGTGGATCTTTAGGTGCATCGGGCGATTTGGCTCCCTTGTCCAACTTATTCTTGCCTCTTATCGGAGAAGGTGAAGTAAATTATAAAGGTCAGCGCAGAGATGCCAAAGATGTATTGAAAGAATTCGGTTGGCAATCCATTACTTTAATGAGTAAAGAAGGATTGGCATTGTTGAACGGCACTCAATTTATGTCTTCTCACGGTGTATATGCCATGCTTAAAGCGCGCAAAATAGAAAAAATGGCAGATGCTATAGCAGCCGTATCTTTAGAAGCTTTTGACGGACGTATTGATCCGTTTACAGACGGAATACATCAAGTACGCCCTCATGCAGGACAAATAGAAACCGCAAAGAGAATGAGGAATTTGTTAAAAGGCAGTGAATTGATTTCACAAGCTAAGAAACATGTGCAAGACCCCTACTCTTTCCGTTGCGTTCCTCAGGTTCATGGTGCAAGTAAAGATGCTATTAATTATGTAGCAAGCGTTTTGATGACTGAAATAAACTCTGTAACCGACAATCCAACTGTTTTCCCCGACGAAGACTTGATTATCTCGGGAGGAAACTTCCACGGACAGCCTTTGGCTATTACTTATGACTTCTTAGCGATTGCTTTGGCTGAATTAGGTAATATATCTGAAAGAAGAGTTGCCCAATTAATTCTTGGATTGCGCGAACTTCCTGAGTTTTTGGTAGCGAATCCGGGTGTAAACTCCGGTTTTATGATTCCTCAATATGCAGCAGCGGCGATGGTTAGCCAAAACAAAATGTATTGTTTTGCTGCTTCCAGCGATTCTATCGTTTCTTCCAACGGACAAGAAGATCATGTTAGTATGGGAGCTAATGCAGCTACTAAATTGCTTAAGATTATTACCAACTTGGAAATGATTTTTGCTATAGAATTAATGAATGCTGCACAAGGAATCCAGTTTCGCCGTCCATTAAAAACGTCTCCTGCTTTGGAAAAACTATTAGCTGATTATCGCAAAGAAGTTCCTTTTGTGGAAGACGATGTAGTTATGTATAAAGAAATACAGAAAACAGTCGATTTCTTGAATCGTACCTCTTTTGATTTCGTATCCTAAACTAATTATAAAAGCTTATTAATCAAACGATTGATAAATCACAAAAAAATAAGCTTTATTTTTCCGAAAATAAAGCTTATTTTTTGCAGTATATTTTACTACTTTTTATCCTTGAATTTATAAGTTTTTTGCTTCAGTAAGAAGCATGGTCGATTCCAGCTTACCTCTTTCGCTATATTGCTCTTGTTTCACAGTTCCGACTTCAGGAGAAAGCCATTCTACTATTTTTGTTTTAGATTTATCTTTTCTCATTTCCATATCCGTAAGCGTTTCCATCTCATAACTGATTTTGTAACAATTAAAAGTACCCGCCGGAGTTTCTAAATCCTCTATAGCTTCGACTTTTCTATTTTTATTAGACATAGTAATGGTTACAGTCATGCTCATCATACCATAAATCCGAATGGTCATCTTTGTCATTTCCTCATCAGGCAGTTTTTCTCCAACCGTAAGGTTCAAAGGAAGTTGAACTTGCTTCATATCGGTCGATATATCTGCTGTCATTCCGTTTGCAGAAGCTTCTTTTTCAAACTCAGCAGACATTAAAGCACTGCTTTTAGCCAATAAATTATCGGCATAAAGAACATTATTTTGTATGCGAAAGTTCATTGTTGCAAGATCTGCTTTCAAAGCATCATTCAAGTCAGACGATTATGAGAAGCAGAAGAAGAATAGCGGTAAGAAACGGGGCGGTCAGCCGGGGCATAAAAGTTTAACATTTGAGATACAATTTCCTCAAAAAGACAGCGTTTATATTTTATTGTCTAAATAAAAGAGAATTATATAACTAATGAAAAAAATAGCCTTAGTATTGATTTTGGTGTTTTTGGTTTTTGCAGGTTATGAAACTCTCCGTGCAAAAAATGAACAAGCTAAACTAACAGAAAATTTAGAACTCGTTGAAACTAAAGACATAAAAGAAGAAGAAATCATTCCTCCTCATTTGGCTCTTTTCCAAGAATTAGGATTGGAAGATAAAGTTTCTTTTCAAGCATTTGACCAAGCGATGACAGGATATGAAACTTTGAATATTCAAAATCCGATTCTTACCTTGATTGACTTTAGTAAACCCTCCACCGAAGAGCGTTTTTATGTGATTAATCTCGATAAAAAAGAAATACTTTTCGAAACAGTTGTTGCTCATGGCAAGAGAAGTGGTGAGAATTATGCCACCTCTTTTTCCAATAAGTCAGGCTCTTGTCAAAGTAGCTTAGGATTTTTCCTAACCGAGCAAACTTATAAAGGAAAAGCCGGACTATCTTTGACACTTAACGGATTAGAAAAAGGGATCAACGATAATGTAAGAAAACGCGGAGTAGTTATTCATGGGGCTGCTTATGCCAATCCCGAAAAAGCCAAATATGCCGGTCGTTTAGGACGAAGTCAGGGCTGCCCTGCCCTACCTGTAAAAATAAATAAGCCGGTGATTGATGTAATCAAGAATGGAACACTTGTCTTCGCTTATAGTGAGCTATTCAATGAGGATTATTTAGTTAAAAGTACAGTCTTGAATTAAGATTGTTTTTTATCTTTTCATAACTGATTTTTAGAATATTTGTTTCTTATTCAAAAAAATAACGTATTTTTGCGGTTTCTATAAATATATATAGACAAATGCCACAAAAATTGTCAGTCTTATTCGGAACTTTATTACTGATTATATTAAGTAGTTGTAATCAAAAAAAAGAACCTGTTGTTGCTTGGGAAGAAAGCGAGATAGTAACTGTACTTGGAAGTGAAGAGTTAGACAATATTCCTTTTATCGAGCGTGTTACGTTGGACAAAGAACTGCATTACGACAAATATACTCTCAATGATACTTATCCTTATCGCGAAACAACTCGTTCGTTCCAATGGAATAAAATAAAACAATTATTGGCTACAACAGATTCTTTAAGGTCTCTTCACTCTACAAAATGGGCAGTCCTTAATAATCGGAAAGATTCGAAAGGGATTCCTCCTTTAGCTAAGAATAACAAGATAAATAAATACAAAGACGACATCGATCAATACGGAATTGAACGCTCTCAAGCCATTCCGCTTTATCTTCCTGAGAACTTATCTACACCGGAAAGATACAATTATGACGGTGCTTTGATTTGTATTACTGAAGAAACTAACGGTTATTATCGAGTAAAGACGACTAATTTTGAAGGAGAATATTTAATTCCTCAACGTTACGTTCGTAAACTTGAGAATGACATGCCTTTTAGTTCGGTAATCGTAGTGGATCGGAAATTTCAAAATATATCTACTTACGAAAAAGAGGGAGGAATTTGGTACATACGCAGTATGAATCCGTGTACGACCGGAGGAAACAGCAATAAATACCAACGCCCTACTCCAACCGGGCTTTTTATTCTTCAACAAAAAGCAGCAAAGATGTGGTATATGCAAGATTTAAAACCAAATGAGTTAGATGGTTATGCACCTTGGGCAAGTCGTTTTTGCTGTGGCGCTTGGATTCATGGTGTTCCGGTTAAACTTCCTGCTACGGAAATAATAGAATATAGCAGAACCTTAGGGACCGTGCCTCTTTCTCACATGTGTATTCGCAATGTTTCTTCACATGCTGAATATATCTATGACAATTTTCCTCAATGGGAAACCTTAATCTACGTGATTGAGTAAGATTTAACTTTCCGACCTAAATTCCGGATGTTCGGATAGGAATAGTTTTTGTTTTTCTAGGGTTTTTAAATAAAAAGCTTTGTATTCTTCCGAATTTGGATTAAAAGGCTTATGATTCAAAGCTTGTCGTATGCTTTCCCATTCCTTAATTAAAGAGCGGGTTTGCTTAGATAAATAAGTATCGCCGAACTTCTGCCAAATATAATCAACAGCTAAAGAAGAAAGATGAATCATATCTTCGGCATAGAAGCGATAATCGCGCAATTCGTCTAACATAATTTCATAAGAAGGGAAGTAATCGCAACAAGAAAACTCGGATATTAATTCGTTTATAGCTAATAATAAGCTAGCTTTATTTAATTGGCTTTCATGCGCCCCGTCTTTCCAATGACGAATCGGACTAACCGTAAATAAAATCCGTAAATCTTTATTTCTTTCCTGAAGAGTTTTGATAAGTTCCCGCCAAGAATCCGTAATTTCTTGAACAGACAATCGATTATGATTGAACATTCGCGCAGGAAGTTTATGACAATTGGCAACTACTTCATTAGAAGATACCAAAGAATAGACACTTGCTGAACCGAAAGTAATAATCAAGTAGTTAGTTTCCAATAAAAAATCGGAAGACTCTATCGTCCGTCTGTTGATATGCTTCAAAACTTCCACTTTATCCAATCCCGAGAAACGACTGTGATGAGAAAAACTATGATAAAGCCCTTGATGTTCAAAAAGATCACTTTCCTCGAAAGATTTACGAGTAAGAAGTGAACGGATACTATTCGCCACCGACAAAGGATTATAAAGGATTCCGAAAGGATTGGATTCAACATTGAATCCGGCAGGAATAAGCTTAGAGGAAATATTTTCCGCAAAGCAAGAACCCAACATCATAATCTTATCTTTATGCGAAATCTTATAATCAGAAGGCAAAATGGAAACTTCCGTCCTAAATTTCATTATCTTTTTCGTGCAAAGTTAGAAAAATACTGTTAGATTTCTTAACTTTGCAAACATTTTTGTAACATGGAAGAACAATCTGAATATACACTTTTATCAACTATAAATTCTCCGGCAGACTTAAAAAAACTTTCTGTAGACCAGTTGCAACAAGTCAGTGAAGAATTAAGACAATATTTAATTGATATACTAGCAGATACACCCGGACATTTCGGTTCAAGCTTAGGAACTGTCGAACTTTCGGTTGCCTTGCATTATGTCTTTAATACGCCGGATGATAAAATCGTTTGGGATGTCGGACATCAAGCTTATGGACATAAAGTTCTTACAGGACGTCGGGAAGAATTTAAGACCTTACGGAAATTAGGAGGGGTTAGCGGTTTTCCAAATCCAATGGAAAGCGAATATGATTCCTTTGTGGCCGGACATGCATCTAATTCTATTTCAGCTGCATTAGGATTATCCATAGCTTCCGCCCTTAAAAATGAAGATCGTAAGGTAGTAGCTGTCATTGGAGATGGTTCTATGACAGGAGGATTAGCTTTTGAAGGCTTGAACAATGCTTCTTCCGCACCAAATAATTTATTGATTATTCTGAATGATAATAACATGGCGATTGATGTTCCGGTCGGAGGCATGAGTCAATACTTAGTAAATATCACAACCTCCAAGACATATAATAACATTCGCTTCAAAGTCTATCAGGCATTCCGCAAATGGGGACTAATAAAGGGAGAAGGTAAAAGCCGAATACTCCGTTTCAACAATAGTTTAAAAGCATTTTTGACTAAACAGAACACTATGTTCGAAGGCTTGGACATTCGTTATTTTGGGCCCGTAGATGGACATGACGTAAAAGAACTTATCCGAATATTCAATGATCTAAAAGATATGACCGGTCCGAAATTAGTTCATATTCGCACTAAAAAAGGAAAAGGTTATAAGCCTGCCGAAGAAGAAGCTACGATTTGGCATGCACCGGGTAAGTTTAATAAAGAAACCGGCGAACGAATTGTTAGCCATTCAAAAAACGAACCTCAACTTTATCAAGATGTATTCGGACATACTCTGGTTGAATTGGCAAAAGCGAATGAGCGAATAGTAGGAATAACCCCTGCCATGCCAACAGGATCATCAATGTGTTTCTTGATGAAGGAAATGCCTCACAGAGCCTTTGATGTAGGTATCGCAGAAGGGCATGCAGTTACCTTTTCAGCCGGATTAGCTAAAGAAGGCTTACTTCCATTCTGTAGTATCTATTCTTCTTTTATGCAACGCGCCTATGATAATATTATTCATGATGCAGCTTTGCAGCAATTAGATATGGTTCTTTGTTTGGATCGGGCAGGTTTAGTTGGAGAAGACGGAGCTACTCATCACGGTGCTTTGGATTTAGCTTATTTGCGCTGTATTCCTCATGTAACCATTGCTTCTCCTTATAATGAAATTGATTTAAGAAACTTAATGTACACGGCAAGTCAGCCTGGAAACGGTGTTTTCGTGATTCGTTATCCAAGAGGAAAAGGAGAATTAACGGATTGGGAAAGACCTTTTGAGCTTCTTCCTATCGGCAAAGGCAAAAAACTAAGCGATGGAAACGACGTAGCGGTGTTAAGTATCGGACCTATCGGAAATATGGTTCAAGATGCCATTCGTAAAGTAGAAGATAAAGGAATAAGTGTTGCTCATTATGATATGATTTACCTGAAACCGATTGATGAAACTATTTTGCATGAAGTAGGAAAACGCTTCAAACGAATCATAACCGTAGAAAATGGAACTATAAACGGAGGATTAGGATCAGCCGTAGCGGAATTTATGTCTGAACATGCTTATACTTCAACTATTCAACGCATAGGTATTCCGGATGAGTTTATCCCTCATGGAACAATACCGGAACTTTACAAGTTATGTAAGATGGACACCGATAGTATTGCGGAAGCATTAATAATAGAACCATGAAAATCATAGTTTGCGGGGCTGGAGAAGTAGGAACGCACTTAGCCAAGTTGCTTTCCGAAGAGAATATCAATATTACACTGATGGATTCCGATGTAGACAAGTTAGATTTTCCTACCTATTCCGAAATATTGACTATTACAGGTAACTCAACTTCCATAAAAGACTTAAAAATAGCAGGAGTAAAAGACGCAGATATATTTATTGCGGTTACTCCTGAAGAGGCAACTAATCTAACTTCTTGTATATTGGCTCATGCTTTGGGTGCGAAAAGAACAATTGCGAGAATCAGTAATACGGAATATTTGCAACCCGTGAATGTTGATTTCTTTGCCAACTTAGGCATTGACTCCTTAATATGTCCTGAACTATTGGCTGCAAGTGAAATTATTTCTTCGCTGAAAAAACCTTGGGCAAGACAATGGTGGGATATTTCTGACGGCAAATTAGTGTTGGTAGGTATTAAAGTAAGAAACAATGCTCCTATTGTTAATAAATATCTTTATGAAATAGGTTCTACGGAAAAGCGTTATCATATTGTAGCAATTAAAAGAGGCAAGCATACAATCATTCCTCGTGGAAATGATCAGGTACATGCCGAAGACTTGGTTTATTTTATTACTACAAAGGATAATACTGAGTATGTAAAAACCGAAGCGGGGAAAGAAGATGTTGAAATAGAAAAAGTAACTATTATGGGAGGAGGGCGTATTGCGATGCAAGTTTGCCAATTCCTTCCTCAAAACTTACAAGCCAAACTGATTGAAATAGACAAAGAAAAAAGTTATCGCATAGCAGAACAGTTACCTAATAATATAATGGTAATCAATGGTGACGGACGAAATACAGAATTATTGATACAAGAGAATATTAGAAACAGCGATGCTTTTATTTCTTTGACCGGAAACTCGGAAACGAATATCTTGGCTTGCGTATCGGCTAAAAACTTTGGTGTATCAAAAACCATAGCCGAAGTAGAAAACTTAGACTATATCCAGATGGCGGAAAACTTGAATATTGGGAACATTATCAATAAAAAGTTGATCGCCTCCAGTCATATTTACCAATTTTTATTGGATGCAGACGTTTCAACAGTTAAGTTTCTTACGTTTGCTAATGCGGATGTGGCTGAATTAGTTGCCCGGACGGGTTCTAAGATCACTAAAAAGCCTGTGAAAGACCTAAAACTTCCTTTAGATATTAATTTAGGCGGCAGAGTTACTCCCGATGGGAAGGCAGAAATTATAGATGGCAATACAATTATCGAAGCAGGTGATCATGTGGTTGCTTTCTGTTTAGGTTCCGGCATACGAAAATTAGCCGACTTCTTCGAATAAATAAATAATTTATGCACAGAAAAGCAGGATTAAACTGGAAGTTTATATTGAGAGCCGTTGGATTCATTATTATTATTGAATCTCTCTTCTTATTAATTTCTGCAGGTATCTCTTTTTACTTTCAAGAATCAGCCTCCGACGATTTATTATTATCCGGAATCGTCACCTTGGTCGTTGGATTGGTTATGATTGTTTCTTTAGGCAAGAAACTAAAATATTCCATTATCAGTAAAAAAGAAAGCTATCTTACTGTTGCGCTTAGCTGGTTTGTTTTTGCGCTTTTCGGAGCTGTTCCTTTTCTTTTATGTGGCGCTACACCTTCTTTCGCCGATGCTTTTTTTGAATCAACCTCAGGAATAACCACAACAGGGGCAAGTATCATGAATGATATTGATAGTCTTCCCAAGGGTTTGCTCTTTTGGAGAAGTATTTCCCAATGGCTAGGAGGTATGGGTATCATTGTTTTTTCTTTAGCCCTGCTTCCTTTGTTAGGCGGAGGAACTTCTCAATTGTTTGATGCGGAAGTTACCGGAATTTCTCATGATAAGTTTCAACCACGAATTACACAAGTGGCAAAACGCCTTTGGATTATCTATTTAGGCTTAACAGCCGCTGTAATTACTCTATTATATGTAGGTCCGATGGGCTTATTTGATGCTTTTTGTCATGGCTTTTCCACTATTTCGACCGGAGGATTTTCTACTAAACAAGCTAGTCTAGCTTATTGGGACTCTACTTTTGTTGAAAGTGTAGTCTCCATTTTTATGTTATTTGGAGCTATTAATTTTACACTTCTTTATTTTCTTTTCTTTAAAGGAGATTTCAAGCGTTTTGTCAAAGATGAAGAACTTCGTTGGTTTATTGGAATCATTGTTATTACTTCAATTATTATAGGAGGCATTTTAACCGTCAATTCTATTTATCCTTTTGATGAAGCTTTCCGAAAATCTGCTTTTCATGTTATATCTGTGATTACAACGACCGGTTTTACTACGGCAAATTTCACCGAGTGGGGTTCTTTTCTTCTGCTTGTATTTATGTTTTTGATGATTGTTTGCGGATGTGCAGGTTCAACAAGTGGAGGATTAAAGATTATTCGTATTGTAGTCTTAATAAAAAATACATTGATGGAGTTCAAACGTTCACTTCATCCGAGAGCTATTATTCCTGTTCGCTTGAACGGAAAAGCTCTTTCTTTTAATATAGTGCAACGCCTGATGGCTTTTGTTTTCTTATATATCGCTACTATATTTGTCAGTTGGGCAGTGCTTACTTTTATAGGAATGCCTTTTGATGAAGCCTTAGGAGCAGCCGTTACAGCTATTGGAAACGTAGGTCCGGGCTTTGGAGAGACAGCTATTACTTTTTCTCATGTACCTGCCTTTGCTAAATGGTATCTTTCGTTCTTAATGATTGTGGGACGGCTTGAGCTTTTTACTGTTCTGATACTTTTCACTCCGGCTTTTTGGAAAAAATAAAAAACTCTAGGAGAAAGGAATAAGGAGAAGGCAGAAAGAAAACATTATTATTTACTTTACAATAAACTTCTTCACGACACCGCCTAGTTTGAAAATATAAATCCCTTTGGGAAGGTTCAATTCGCAGGTTGCGCTACTCGTTTTTATCTTGATGTCGAGGATTTTATTTCCTACTATAGTAACCACTTCCAAATGACTTCCTATTGGTGCGTTTTCTATATGTAAAGTATTGTTTATTAGAGTTAGTTCAGGAACATTTACTTCTTCCACAATGTTTGTTTTCTCTCTTTTATCTTGAGAAAAAATAGCTGTTTGCCCCATTAAGCAGAGTAGAAAAATAAGAAGAAGCAGAATTCTTTTCATAAATTATTCCTGTTCTGTTTTTTGCAAAGATAATTCTTTTATTTGTAACAACAAGTATTCTTATTAATAGATAAGCAACGGACAACAACTGTTTAGTAAATAAAACTTTTTTAAACAACCTTTGT
>DAIPZW010000005.1:0-15663 GCA_036781965.1 Bacteroidales bacterium | reverse complement strand
GAAAAGCATACATAAACCGGCTACAATCCAGAAAGTTTTACTAGTTAATAATTTACCTATATCAGAAATTTTGAAAGGTTCTTCCGGTTCTACATCTTGTGCTCCAATTTGTTGATCTAATTTCTTATCCATCATACAATATCCGACGATACAGATAAGACCTATGATTAATAAAACCAAACAAAGTAACACAGGTGCACTTATTGATTCTAAAGATTCAGCAATACGAGGAGAAAGGCGGAATACAGCAAATACACCTAAACGTGCGATAGCCATTTCGACTCCCATAGCTAATGCTAATTCTTTTCCTGAAAACCATTTTACAATTGCTTTAGAAACAGTTACGCCAGCCATCTCTATTCCACAGCCGAAAATAGCAAAACCTACACAAGCAAGCTTTGCAGAGGCAGGGAAAGAAGGAATAAAAGAATTCAAAAAGGATTCAATTCCTGTTCCAACAAAATAATCACTTACCGCATAGTATTTAATGGCAGCTCCAACTATCATTACAATAGTAGAAAGGATAATAGTAAAACGGACTCCTGTTTTATCCAAAATAATCCCTGCGAAAATGAGGAAGAAAGCGAATACATTCAGAAAATACTCTGAACCAACAACTGCTCCAAAGGTGGTAGAATCCCAATTTAAGCTTGTTTCAAGCATTGTTTTTAATGGAGACAATACATCAACAAACATGTATCCGAAGAACATTAAACAAGCAAGAAGAATCAGCGCTGTCCAACGAACCAAAGCCGAATCATTTAATTTTTTTCTAATGATTTCTGTCATAATATATAATTTTTTTAAGGGTTATACTAAAATACTTAGAGCATCAGCTACTACAAACGTGCTTCCGCCCACAAAGATAAAATCTTTTTCCGAAGCAGAGGTCTTTGCAAGCGAAAAAGCTTCCTTGACTGATGAAAAGATTTTTCCTTCTAAACCGACTTGTCGAGCTTGTCGAGCTAATTCTTGGGCAGAAAGTGCTCGCGGAATGTCGGGTTGAGTGAAATAATAAATAGCTTGTTTAGGCAAAATCCGAAGAACTGCGGAGATGTCTTTATCATTCACCATACCGAAGACAATATGCAGTTTATCATATTCTTCCGAAGCTAATTGATTAACAATATACTCCATGCCGGCAATGTTATGTCCGGTATCCAAGACTGTTTTAGGATTTTGTCCGACTATTTGCCAGCGACCTAATAAACCCGTATTCTTAATTACGGAAGCAAATCCTTTATAGACAGCCTCAGCAGGGATATTTAGTTCTTGTTTCTTAAGTTCATTGACAGCACAAAGGACAGTTGCCGCATTCTTCTCTTGAGCAAAGCCGCCTAATTCGCCAATAAGATGAAGATATTCTTTAGTTTCAAATTGCCAATGCCCATTTGGAAGAAGTTGAGCCGAAAGAATAATATTTTGTTCATCAGCAAAAAGAGGATGATAGGGCATAAAAATATCTTTAACCTCTCCACTCGCCTCTCCAACTATTGCAGGAATGTCTTTCTTTATTATCCCTGCTTTTTCATTAGCTATTGCCGGCAAAGTATTCCCTAATAAATTGACATGATCAAAGCTAACGTTGGTGATAATGCTTAATATCGGCGAAATCACATTCGTACAATCCAATCTTCCACCTAAGCCTACTTCTATAATGGCTATATCCACCTTTTTATGGGCAAAGTATTCAAAAGCCATCCCTGTAGTCAGTTCAAAGAACGAAGGTTGTATGGAAGTAAAGAAGTCTTTGTTGCGCGAAGTAAAGGAAACTATAAAATCCTTCTCTATCATTTCTCCGTTTACCTTGATTCTTTCCCGAAAGTCCAATAAATGGGGGGAAGTATATAGACCTACTTTATAACCTGCCGATTGAAGTACCGAAGCTAATAAGTGAGATGTGGAACCTTTACCGTTAGTTCCTCCGACATGAATGGTTTTATATTGCTTATGCGGTTCGTTTAGATGTTTATCTATGGCATAAGAATTTTCCATTCCTTCTTTATAGGCACTACTCCCGATTTGTTGAAACATTGGGGCAGTACTATAGATGTATTCTAAGGTTTCTTCGTAATTCATTTTATTGTTTATACGAAATTAATATGCTGTTATTTCTTTTAATATGTTTACCGTTTCGCCTACAGTAGTTACATTTTCAACTAACAAGTAGCGACGATTATTTTTCTCTTTCAGTTGTGTTCGTTTATAGTTATTCTTGATAAACTGCAATAGTTTTTCAAAAGCAGCACTCTTATAATAAGCAGACTCGGGGTTAGAAATAAGATACAAGCTCATTCTTCCGTTTTTCAAAAAGATTCTTTCAATCCCTAACTTCTTTGCAATGCTCCTTAAGCGTACTATTTCGATTAATTCTTCTGCTTGATGAGGAATCTTACCAAACCTATCTTTTAGTTTAACACGGAAGTTTTCAATATCATTCTCTTCTTCCATACTATCTAACTCTCTATACAAAAGAATACGCTCCGAATCGCTCGGTATATAGCTTGAAGAAAAATAAATATCCATATCTGTTTCCACGTTGGTCTCGTTTACATAATATTCTCCCGTATCAACAGCATCATCGTCCTTATATAAATAGGCAAACTCCTCGTTCTTTAATTCTTGTACCGCTTCTGTCAATATCTTTTGATAAGTTTCATAACCCAAGTCGGCAATAAATCCACTTTGTTCCGCTCCCAGCAAATTACCTGCCCCACGAATATCCAAATCTTGCATAGCAATATAAATACCGCTCCCTAATTCCGAGAAGTTTTCTATGGCTTGCAGGCGGCGACGTGCTTCGGGTGTCAGAATATTCAAGGGGGGAGCAAGAAGATAACAGAAAGCTTTCCGATTACTTCGTCCTACCCGACCTCTTAATTGGTGCAAATCACTTAAACCAAAGTTATGTGCATCGTTGATAATAATCGTATTGGCATTGGAAATATCAATTCCATTCTCAACAATGGTCGTAGATAGCAATACATCGTATTCATGATTGGCAAAGTCCGTGATAATCTCCTCCAGCTTACTTGGTTCCATTTGCCCATGCCCGATAGCTATCCGTGCATCAGGAATTTCACGAAGTATCATCTCTTTAATATCGGGTAAGTTGGCTATTCTATTATTTACAAAGAATACTTGTCCGTTTCGGCTCATTTCAAAATTGATAGCTTCGCGGATAATATCCGAATTAAACAGGTGTACTTCCGTTTGTATAGGATAACGATTGGGAGGAGGAGTAGCAATATTGGATAAATCCCGAGCTCCCATCAAACTGAACTGTAAAGTTCGAGGAATCGGAGTCGCTGTTAAAGTAAGTGTATCGACATTTACTTTGATTTGCTTTAGTTTTTCTTTAACCGTTACGCCAAATTTCTGTTCTTCATCAATAATCAATAAACCTAAATCTTTGAATTGAACGTCTTTATTAATTAAACGATGCGTTCCTATAAGAATATCAATCTTGCCTGCTTTTAAATTTTCCAAAAGCAGTTTAGTTTCCTTAGCAGTTCGGGCTCTTGAAAGATAATCTACCGTAACCGGA
The DNA here is from genome assembly GCA_036781965.1 of Bacteroidales bacterium. GTDB lineage: Bacteria > Bacteroidota > Bacteroidia > Bacteroidales > Azobacteroidaceae > Azobacteroides. The sequence continues at coordinate 12,116 of DAIPZW010000005.1, read as the reverse complement.
AATTGTTCCAAGCGGGATTTGAAAGAATTATAGTGCTGATAAGCCAATAAAGTAGTAGGCACTAAAAGAGCCACTTGCTTTCCATCAGTAGCCGCCTTAAATGCCGCACGAATGGCTATTTCTGTTTTACCAAAACCTACATCGCCACAAACTAAACGATCCATTGGTCGACTTTTCTCCATATCTGCTTTTACATCATGCGTAGCTTTGGATTGATCGGGCGTATCTTCATAAATAAAAGAAGCTTCCAATTCTTTTTGCAGGTAAGAGTCGGGCGAATAAGCAAAACCTTTTTCATCTCTCCGCTTGGAATAAAGCAGAATCAGGTCTTTCGCTATGTCTTTGACTTTCTTTTTCGTCTTATTCTTGACATTTTCCCAAGCAGGCGAACCTAATTTATTCAGACGAGGGGCTTCTCCGTCTTTTCCTTTATACTTCGATATTTTATGTAAGGAATGGATAGGAACCAAAATCATATCGTCATTCAAGAACGTAATCTTTATCATTTCTTGAGGCTTGCCGTTGGTATCCGTATGGATTAATCCGCCAAACTTCCCAACACCATGATCGATATGAACAATATAATCTCCCAAACGAAACTCTTGCAATTCTTTTAGAGAGAGAGCCACCTTGCCCGAACGGGCTTTATCTGATTTTAGATTATACTTATGATAACGTCCAAAGAGTTGATGATCGGTCAGCAGGCATATTTTCAAAGTGTTGTCCGTAAAACCTTCATGGATAGTCTTCAAAATAGGCGTGAAGTCTATATTATCTTCCCGATCTTCAAAGATAGAATGAATGCGCGCTATTTGTTTCTCGTTGTTGCTTAATATATATATATGGTAGTCCTCTTTTATCTTTTCTTTTAAGAAGTCACTGACTGCATCAAAGTTTTTTGCAAATAAAGGTTGAGGTTCTGTCGAGAACTCAATAACTGAGTATTTTTTATCTTCCCGACCTACATAAGGCGCACCTAAATGTATTTTAGAATACGAAGCAACTGCCGATTGAAGTACTTCTTTAGGAGATAAAAACATACGGACTTGCTCAACGGACGAGAAAGTTTCTTCGTTGGTTATTACTAAAGGATCGTTCCAAAGAGCATCCGCCCGATCGTAAAGCCATTCTTCTTTCTTAAATACCAAGAATGTATTTTCAGGGAAGTAAGAAAACAAAATAGTATCCTCTCCTCCTCGCTGACCTGATACGATAGAAATGGTTTCTAAGTTTTCTTTTGATAATTGTGTTTCTACATCAAAACTTCTTATGCTTTCTACTTCATCGCCAAAGAAGTCTATCCGAAAAGGATACTCACTTGAAAAAGAAAATACATCGATAATCGAACCTCTAACGGCATATTGTCCGGGTTCATACACATAATCTACTTGTTCAAAACCGTAAGATTCCAATACATCGGCAACAAAAAGGCTATCTATCCGCTCGTGTTTATTAATTGTCAGTGTATTATCCTTTAAAGCTTGGTTAGAAACTACTTTTTCAGCAAGCGCATCGGGATAAGTAACCACCAAACAGCGATTTCCTTTATTCAAATAGTTAAGTACTTCCGTCCGAAGAATCTCATTGGCAGGATCTTTTTGTCCGTAGCGTATGTTTCTTTTATAACCCGAAGGGAAAAAGAGAACTTGACGGTCATCTAAAACTTGACAACAATCATGATAAAAATAACCTGCCTCTTCTTCATCATTTAGAATACATAGCATAGAAGATTGCCCCCATTCTTTATAAATGGAGGAAGTAATCATGCTTGCCGACGAACCGTTTAATCCCTTAAAATAAGTATTGGCAGTCGGTTTTGAAGAAGAAAGAAAGGCTTTGACTGCCGGATGTCCGGCATAAAATTGTTCTAAATCCAACTCTTTCAAAATCATTTTCAATTTGAAGTACAAAAGTAATTCTTTTTTTCCTAAAAGAAAGAAAAACAGTAGAAAGGAAGATTTATTTCTCCTGTTGAAAATAAATTTTCACCCTTTGAAACACTTTGTTTCTCCTAATGAAACACTTCGTTTCAAGTGAAGAAACACTTTGTTTCTCCTAATGAAACAGTTAGTTTCAAATAAAAAAATGAGTTGAAATTATCTTGATTCGATAAAAATAGCAAATAGTTTTGTATCTTCGCGCAATTTTTCAAACAATGAAGACTTTATTTAATATAATCATTTTAGGCATATTCCTATTTTTATTAGGAGCATGTGCCAATAAGAACGAAACACCTATGTACGAAGGGCAAGACATGAGCAAACAAGCATTTATCACGAGAGACAAAACAAGTAAAGAAGCCTTTTTGGATATTCGCATTTCAGGAGAGTGGCAACTATTCGCCGGAGAAACTGTAGAGGAAATTGATTTTTCCAAACCTATTTTGGAAGGAAACCAAGTAGGCACCTACCCTTTGACAGTAAAAACAGACAGACGTTGGTACTTTTCATTAAAAACAGAGGTCGGGAAAGCGATATTATCGGAAAAACATCTCCCAATGACCGGAGGATATAATTTTCGCGATATTGGTGGATATAAAACAACTGATAACAGACACGTTCGCTGGGGAAAACTCTTCCGCACGGACGATCTTTCTAACTTAACAAAAGAAGACTTGAACTATTTAGCTTCAATTCCTATTCGTACTGTTGTAGATTTTAGGGATAAGAGCGAAATAGAAGGAGCTCCTGACGTTTTTCCTACCGATTCGACTCGTTATATCGAATTAAATATGCTTCCGGGCAACTTTTATGAAGGCTTTGACTTGAGCGGAGCTTTGACCAATGCCGATAGTTTTATGATAAAAATGTACGAATCTTTGGTTACGGATCCGGAAATAGTAGGCAAATATAAAGATTTCTTCGCCTTGCTTCAAGATGAAACCAACAACATTCCGCTTATCTACCATTGTTCGGCAGGAAAAGACCGCACAGGTATTGCAACAGCCTTGATTTTGTCAGCTTTAGACGTTCCCGAAGAAACTATTTTGGAAGATTATTTATTATCAAACATCTATTTGGAAGATAAATACGCCTCTTATATCAAACAAATGCCTGCGGCTGCTTCTTTCTTCACCGTTAAGAAAGAATTTTTAGAAGCGGGACTCAATAAAATCAAAGAAGAATACGGATCAATCGAAAACTATCTTCAAGATGTATTGAAAGTGGATATTCTTCTTATGAAAGAAAAGTTTCTTATTTAATTGAGAGTGGAGAGTGGAGGGTTTTACTTTAACTTTTAATTCTCCACTCTCAATTCTCAATTCTCAACTCCTTTACACAATTATTTAGAAAACCTTTCGTTATATTATGGAATGAAAAAAATCATCTTCATAATTACACTCTTAAGCTTACTAGGCTTGAGCCGACAAGCTCAGGCTCAGTTCGACACTCAGCTAAGTCATTACTGGGCTACTCCTAATTATTTTAACCCGGCGTATGCCGGACAAACCAATAATTTAAACGTTTCTGCGCTTTATCGTATGCAATGGATCGGAATAGACGGAGCTCCTAAGAATACATTGGTATTAGCCGAAATGCCTCTTAATTTCTTAGACCGCAGATGGGGAGTGGGTATCACGATGAATAATGAAAGTATCGGTTTATTCAGTAATAATGTAATATCCGCCCAACTTGCATGGAAGAAAACGCTGGGGAAAGGTACACTTGGCATCGGACTTCAAGCAGGCTTGCTTAGTTCTTCTTTCGATGGTTCAAAGATTTACATTCCTAACGACAATGATTATCATAATCCGCAAGATGAAGCTGCTCCCGGCTCTAAAGTTTCGGACAATACCGTTGATATGGGTTTAGGTATATTCTTTTCTACCAAAAAATTATACTTAGGACTGTCTGCTACCCATTTGGTTACTCCTGATATTACTTTCAATGATAAGTATTCTTATGAAATACCTCGTTCATATTATTTTCTAGCAGGATACAATATAAAACTAAAGAATTCGTTAATAGAATTGCATCCTTCCATTCTGATAAAGGCTGTTGAGCCAAGTTCTTTTGAAGTAAAGAATGATACTTTACAAATAAATAACACAGATAAAGGAAGTTATTTTGACGCATTACTTGAACAAGCGCAGATAGATGTTACATTAAGAGCCAGCTATAATAAGAAATTCTGGGTTGGTGCATCTTGGCGAAAGGACGATGCCGCTATATTTATGATTGGAGCAAACATAAAAGGAGTGAATGTAGGATATTCTTTTGATTATCCTTTGAATTCCTTGAAGTCAGACTCCTATGGAAGCCATGAATTGTATCTTAGATACTCGATAGAAATGTCTAAAAAGAAAACAAGAAAAAACAAACATAAAAGTATAAGAATATTATAATGATATATATGAAACAAGTTATTTTCTTTGTCTTAGTTGCAATCGCCTTTGTCTCTTGTGGAAGATCTTCTTCTAGAGACGGGGGCGAGTTAACAGGAGTAAGCGCAGGTGCTTGGGGAGAACCTAGCCCTCATGGAATGGTTTTGATTAAAAGAGGTTCATTTAAGATGGGTCCTGCTGAGAATGACTCTTTATGGGGAGTTACTCAAAACCAAAAAGGAGTTTCTATCGATGCCTTTTGGATGGATGATACTGAAATAACCAATGCTGAGTATCGTCAGTTTGTTTATTGGGTAAGAGACTCTATCATTCGCGAACGCTTATTTGAAGGCGGGGATGATTTATATAAGATAACCGAAGATCGGAATGGAGACCCCTTAGAACCTCCTGTCTTAGATTGGAGACGCGCTATCCCTACAGAGAAGAAAGCAAATGAAGATGAACTCTTAGCTATCAATAGCGTGACTTGGAAAAATCCAATCACGAAGGAAGTAAAAATAGATAACAAACAAATGAACTACCGTTATGAAATATTTGATCATACCGGATATGCTTTGCGCCGCAATCGCTTAGATCCCGAAGATAGAAATAGAAATACAGATATTCCGGTTAATCCGAATGAAGTAATCATGATTTCTAAAGATACTGCTTACTATGATGATAACGGACGAATCGTTCGGGAAACTATTACTCGTCAATTAAGTTCTATTTATGACTTCCTACATACTTATATAGTAAATATCTATCCTGACGAAACTTCTTGGATAAATGATTTCAACAATGCATATAATGAACCTTATATGCGTCTATACTTTAATCATCCGGGATATGACAGCTATCCGGTAGTAGGCGTTTCTTTTGACCAAGCTCAAGCTTTTTGTGTTTGGCGTACTAAATACTTAGAACGTTCATTGCCAAATGGAAGATCCATAGAACCTTATCGACTTCCTACTGATGGAGAATTTGAATACGCTTCTCGCTCAGGTAATACAGATAATAAATTTCCTTGGAGTTCAGATACTCCTATTGGAGATAAAGATTGTTTCTTAGGGAACTTCAAACCCGGAGATGGGAACTATACGGAAGACGGATACATGATTCCTGCTCGCGTAGGCTCTTATGCTCCTAATGAATTTGGACTTTATGATATGGCAGGTAATGTTGCTGAATGGACTTCTACTACTTATATAGAATCCGTACAGGAGATTACTAGCGACATGAACCCTGAATATACTTACCGTGCAGCTATCGACGATCCTTATTCTATGAAAAAGAAAGTAGTCAGAGGTGGTTCGTGGAAAGATCCTGCACACTATATTCGTTCGGACATACGTTCTTTTGAATATCAAAATGAACAACGCTCTTATATCGGTTTCCGTTGTGTACGTACACAAGTAGGACTTGGTAAACGCTAATCAAACAAGAAAAATAAAAAAATTACATACTATAATGGGACTTAGAAGATCAACCAAAAATTTTTTAGAGAAGTTTCTTTCCGGAGAAAAAGGGAAACGCTTCTTTCAAATATTCTATAGTTTAGGAGCAGCCGTAGTTATTATCGGAGCATTGGCTAAACTAACTCACTGGCCTTATGGCTTAGGAAATATTTTATTGACAGTCGGATTGGTAACCGAATGTATTGTATTCCTTATGTCAGCCTTTGAATCACCGGGTAAAGATTATTCTTGGGAAAAAGTATTTCCTGTATTGAAAACAGGAGAAGAACAAGACCGTCCTAATTTCAATGGCGGTGGCGGAGGGGTAAATGGTTCTGTTGTTGTCGGAGGTTCAGGAGAAGGAGTAAATATCCCTAATGGTATGGCAGCTAATGCCGGCGGAGCTTCGGGAACTATTATTGTCGGAGGCGGCGGTGGCTATTATGGAGGAGGTTCTTCTGTTCCACAATCAGCTACGAAAGCTGTAGAAAATATAACTCCGGGCGAAGTTCGTCAATCATTTGGCATCCCCAATGCGGTTGAAATATCAGAAGAAGACAGCAATGCTTTGACTCAAAGTATTAAAAAAATGGCTTCTGCAGCTGATCAATTAGCAAAAATGGCTGAAATGACAGACGCAACTCAACAATACTTGGATCAAATAAGCGTTATGTCTGATGAGATGAAGAAATTCAGCGAAGTTACTAATAGCTTGACCGGTGTATCTGACATCTTACTAAGTTCTTATCGCAGTATTACGGATAATTCGGACGGCATCAACGAATCTTCTCGCGGATACGTACATCAAATGGAAAATCTAAATAGAAACATACAAGGATTGAATACCATTTATGAAATTCAATTAAAGAGTGTAAGTTCGCAAATCGATGCTATCGAAAGAATCAATGCAGGATTAATGCGTATCAAGGACCTTTACGAAGGTTCGATGGTGGATAGTTCTGTATTCCGTAGTGAAACACAAAAGATGGCAGAGCAATTGCAATCACTTAATGGAGTATATTCTCGCTTATTGAATGCTATGACGGTTAATATGCAAGGAGGATTCAATTCTGGACAAAATTATAATCCATCCAATTATAATAATCCACAATATCCACCTCAGCAACCACAACAACCACAGGATCCTAGAAACAATCCTTATTCTTCTAATGTATAAAAAGAAGTTGGCTTGCGAGAAAAACAATTAAATTAAACACTCACAATTTATAATAAATAATAGATGGCTTCAAACAACATGTCTCCAAGGCAGAAGATGATCAACCTGATGTATCTGGTTTTCATTGCCATGTTGGCCCTCAATGTTTCTTCGGAAGTATTGGACGGTTTTGAATTGGTGGAAGATGGTTTGCTACGCACAGTTAAATCTTCATCAGAAAACAACGAGCGTGTTTTCGGCAGCTTAGAAGAATTTAACCAAAATAACCCTGAAAAGGCTAAAGTTTGGTATGAAAGTGCTTTGCAGGTAAAAGAAAGGACAGATCAATTATTCAACTACATACAAGAGTTAAAAATAAAAATCGTTCAAAAAGCAGATGGTAAAGAAGGGAATCCGGAACATTTGAAAAATCCGGCTGACTTAAATGCTTCTTTGGAAGTAATGTTTGAGAAAGGAAAGAACGATGGAGCAAAACTAAAAACCGACATTGATTCTTACCGCGAATTCATTTCTTCTATGGTAACAAATGAAGGAATAAAACACATCATCGAAAGTAATTTAAGTACAGAGCCTACAGCTAAAGCAAAAGAAAATAAACAAACTTGGGAAGAATCCATGTTTAGCAATATGCCTATGGCTGCTGCTGTTACGCTTTTAACTAAGATGCAAAACGACATTCGTTATGCAGAAGGACAAGTATTGTCTGATCTATTAAAAAGTATTGATGTTACTGACCTTCGCGTAAATACTACAGAAGTATTTGTAATTCCTCAATCGGAAACAGTAGTTCAAGGAGGTACTTATCGAGCTAATATTGTATTAGCAGCGATAGACTCAACTTCTAAACCAACGATTTATGTAAATGGAAGTATGCTTCCTGAATCTGCTAATGGTTTATTTACAACAGGAGCTTCCGGTTTAGGACCTAAAACATTATCGGGTTATATTGAAATGCCTCGTGGAGATGGAAGTTTGCTTCGTCAAGACTTTATTTCACAATATACCGTTGTACAGCCATCAGCAACCATTGCTCCGACCATGATGAATGTTCTTTATGCAGGGATTGATAATGAAATTAGTATTGCGGTTCCGGGTATTGCCAGTCAAAATGTACAAGCAAGTATGAGCAATGGAACTCTTACTCCAAAAGGCAATGGTATTTGGGTAGCTCGTCCTACTTCTGTCGGAACTGACGCTGTCATAACAGTAACTGCTAGAACCGCAGAAGGAAGAAGCCAGGAAATGGTGAAAGGAACTTTCCGAGTAAGAGCATTGCCTGATCCAAGCGCTTATGTTACCATCACTGATACTAACGGGAACGCCATTAAATTTGAAGGAGGACCTCTTTCTAAGACTGCTTTATTAAATGTAGAAACATTAAAAGCTGCTATTGATGACGGATTATTGAATATTGGATTTACTGTCTTGCGTTTTGAAATCATGATGTTCGACTCTATGGGATTAGCTAATCGAGAACCTTCGGATGGTGCTAAATTCTCTGCCCGACAAAAAGAAATGATTAGAGGACTCAGCAGAGGAAAGACTATATTTATCAGAAATATAGAAACTCGTGGACCGGATGGAGTTACACGTACATTGAAATCCCCAATGGAAATAATGATTAATTAAAGAATACCTATATATGAAACTATTTAATTATTTAATCGTATTTACTTTGCTTTTTGCACTTGGACAAGATTGCTTCGCTCAAGACAATTCCGGTCGAAGAACTCGTACACGAGAAAGAAATAGTGAAGCAAAGAATTTGCCCGAACTAACCGAAAGAGCAAAAATAAAAAACGAAGAAGAATCAAAAGGGCCTACTCATATTGTATGGCTTCGCGAAATATATCGTTATGTCGATTTAACTGAAGAACAAAACTCACCATTATATTTTCCGGCTCAACCTATTGGGGATCGAATGAATCTTTTCACTTTGATTTTCAAATTATTGTCGGAAAATAGCATCACAGCCTATAAGTATATAGATGGGAAGGAAATCTTTACACCGGAAAATGAATTGGACTTCAAGTTAGATGTATTGGATCGATTCCAAATTCTATATACTACCGAAGGAAGCGGAAACAATCTTAAATATGTGGTAGAAGAAAGTGATTTGCCCAGTGAAGATGTAAAAATGTATATGGTCAAAGAAGGTTATTACTTTGATCAAGCTACCGGAAAATATGCAACCCAAGTAATTGCGATCTGTCCTATGCAGTCTCGTATTGATTATTATTCGGGAGGAACTGAAACCTCTGCTTTATTTTGGATTACTTACGACGAAATACGTCCTTATATATCAAGAGAAATGATCATGACATCGAATTATAATAATGCGATAACTTATACCATTGATGATTATTTCAGAATGAATATGTATTCGGGAGAAATAGTAAAAACTACGAACTTGATGAACAAAAGCTTAGCTCAAGAAGTAAACAATGATCCTGAAAAACTTAAATTAGCACAAGACAGTATTGAAAAACAATTAACTGACTTCAAAGACAACTTGTGGATATATAAAGATCCCGTTCCTGAGAAAGAATCGAAAGAAGATAAAGAAGGAAAAGTAAGCGAGGAAGAAGACGATGCTAATGATGCGAAAAAGTCTGTTAAAAAGAAAAAAACGACCTCGAAAGTTAAAGAGAAGAAAAGTAACACAAAAAGTAGTGGAAATTCTAAATCCTCTCCTACTAAATCTGTTAGAAGAGGAAACAGATAAACTAAATGAATCTTTATTGGCAGATATTTTTCACATTCGCCAAGATCGGAACCTTTACCATTGGCGGTGGTTATGCCATGCTTCCTCTGATACAAAAAGAGGTGGTAGAGAAAAAAAAATGGATATCCGAAAAAGATTTTATAGATATGATTGCCATTGCGCAATCAATGCCGGGTATCTTAGCTGTTAATATCGCAATCCTCACAGGATACAAAATAAAAAAGGACGTGGGTAGTATTGTGGCTTCCTTAGCTTCAATACTACCTTCTTTTATAATTATATTGGCAATTGCTATCTTCTTCCGTCACTTCTTAGATAATACCTATGTTACTAAAATGTTTAAGGCGATACGTCCTGTTGTTGTTGCTTTGATTGCAGTGCCTGTATTTACTACTGCAAGAACGATTGGTCTTAATTATAAGACTGCTAGTATTCCTACTGCAGCCACTTTTCTTATTTGGTATTGGGGAGTATCTCCCGTATATATTATATTAGCTGCCGGATTGGGAGGGATTATCCATGGTCGTATTGAGAAAAAGAAAATACAGTCATGATCTACCTACAGCTCTTTTGGGTATATATTAAAATAGGTTTATTTGGATTTGGAGGAGGTTATGCTATGCTTTCGCTTATTCAACATGAAGTAGTTGAAGAACATGGTTGGATAAGCAGTCTGGAGTTTGCAGATATTGTAGCGATCTCTCAAATGACTCCCGGACCTATCGGAATCAATACGGCAACTTATATCGGATATACCGTAACAGGAAATATTTGGGGTTCAATATTAGCGACATTTGCAGTATGCCTCCCCTCTTTTATTATCTTATTAATCATTGCGCATACTTATACTAAGTTCCGCAGAAACCAATATGTAGAAGATGCTTTTAAAGGAATAAGGGCAGCTACAGTAGGTTTAATTGCTGCGGCTGCCCTTTTATTGATTACTCCCGAAAACTTTAATGATTATGACATGATTAGCATTTTATTATTTGCTATTGCTTTCATTGCAGTAAGATACTTGAAAGTAAATCCTATCTTAATGATTATCATAGCCGGAATTGCGGGACTATTTTTGTATTGATTAGATAACTCCTTGAGCCATCATAGCGCGAGCTACTTTCATGAAGCCTGCGATATTAGCACCCTTAACATAGTTAATATAACCATTTTTTTCTGTTCCGTAAATTACACATTGTTCATGAATAGCATCCATGATTTGGTGTAATTTTTCGTCAACCTCTTTCTCTGTCCAAGAGATATGCATTGCATTTTGAGTCATTTCAAGACCAGAAGTAGCAACACCACCAGCATTAACAGCTTTACCAGGAGCAAACATAACTTGTTTTTCTACAAACAAGTCAACAGCTTCTGCTGTACAACCCATGTTAGAAATTTCAGCTACACAAGTAACTCCATTAGCAATAAGTTGTTTAGCATCTTCTTCATTCAATTCGTTTTGGATAGCACATGGAAGAGCAATATCTACTTTTTGTTGCCATGGACGTTTTCCTGCGAAGAATTCCACTCCGTATTTAGTTGCATAAGGAGCAACAACATCATTACCTGAATTACGAAGTTCAAGCATATAGTTAATTTTGTCCTCATTTAAACCATTAGGATCATAGATATATCCATCAGGACCTGAGATAGTAACTACTTTACCACCTAATTCAGTAGCTTTTAAAGCTGCACCCCAAGCAACGTTACCAAATCCGGAGATCGCGATAGTCTTTCCTTTAAGATCCATTCCTTTTGCTTTCAACATATCAACCAAGAAATAGATACCTCCGAAACCTGTAGCTTCAGGACGAATCAAAGAACCTCCGAAATCAAGACCTTTACCTGTGAAAGTTCCTGTGTTTTCGCGAGCTAACTTTTTATACATCCCATACATGTAACCCACTTCACGACCACCAACACCAATATCTCCCGCAGGAACATCAGTATCTGGACCTAAGTATTGCCACAATTCTAACATAAACGCCTGGCAGAAACGCATAATCTCAGCATCAGATTTTCCTCTTGGAGAGAAATCAGATCCACCTTTACCACCTCCCATGGGAAGAGTAGTCAATGCATTTTTGAAAGTTTGTTCGAAACCTAAGAATTTAAGAGTAGAAAGAGTTACTGTGTGATGAAAACGGATACCGCCTTTGTATGGACCGATAGCGTTATTAAATTGTACACGATAACCCAAGTTTACTTGAACTTTACCTTGATCATCTACCCAAGATACCTTGAAAGTAAAGATACGATCCGGTTCTACCAATCTTTCGATGATAGATTCTTTTTCGAACTCAGGGTGTTGGTTGTAAACTTCTTCAATTGAATGAAGTACTTCTTTCACTGCTTGTAAGTATTCACTTTCACCCGGATGTTTGGCTTCTAAAGCCTTTAGAATTTCTTCTGTTCTCATGATTACAAAAACTGTTT
>DAIPZW010000004.1:0-16227 GCA_036781965.1 Bacteroidales bacterium | reverse complement strand
GATATAATAAGAACAGAAAAGATAATGTCTTTACTCTGCGTTTACAATATAAGTTTTGACAATAACTCTTCCATCGCCATATTTAATCCTTCCGGCTCTTTTCCTCCCGCAGTTGCGAAATGAGGTTGTCCTCCTCCGCCTCCTTTTATATTTTTTGCGGCATCGCGAATAAATTGTCCGGCATTCATTCCTTGTTTGACCAAATCATCACTTACCATTACCGTAAGCATCGGTTTGTTTTCGTAAACAGTGGCTGCTACAAAATAAGATTTCTCAGGGAACTCTCCACGCAATTGGAAAGCAATATCTTTTACTGCCTCAGCAGGTATAAGACCTTTGAAAGTAAATACCTTGACTCCGTGAACTTCTTTGTGCGATTGGATAATTTCTGCTTTGACGTCTTTGATTTTGTCCTTCACATATTCTTCCACTTGCTTTTTCAAGTCGCTGTTTTCTTCGATATGTTTTTTTATAGCCAATGTCAAGTCAGGAACATTATTCATCATCTGACGAAGTTCGTTCAATAAGTCTTGTTGCTTATAGAAATATTCTTCGACTTTCTCTGCTGTGATGGCTTCGATACGTCTAATACCTGCAGCAATAGAGCTTTCGCTTGTAATACGGAAGCTGCCAATCTTTCCGGTAGATGAAATATGTGTTCCTCCACATAACTCGACTGACGAACCAAAGCGAACCACGCGAACTTCTTCTCCATATTTTTCTCCGAACAATGCCATTGCTCCCATTTCCTTAGCTTCTGCAATAGGAAGCTGACGTGCTTCGAACAAGGGTATATCTTCTCGAATCTTCGCCGTTACTATTTTTTCTACTTCACGGATTTCTTCCGGACTTAGCTTTTGAAAATGCGAAAAGTCGAAACGTAAAACATCAGGAGATACGAATGAACCTTTTTGCTCTACGTGATTTCCCAATACTTCCCTCAATGCTTCATGAACCAAGTGAGTCGCTGTGTGATTAGCTTCACTTGCTTGTCGCTTTTTCAAGTCTACCTCAGCAGTGAAAGTATCTTCCAGATTTTCAGGAAGTTTATTTACTAAATGAACCGCTAGATTATTTTCTCTTTTCGTATCGAATATAGGCGTTTTATTGCCTTTTGAGTCAATTAATACCCCGCTGTCGCCCACTTGTCCTCCCATTTCTGCATAGAAAGGAGAAGAAGATAATACAAATTGGTAATAAGAGGTATTCTTTTGTTTCACTTGACGATAGCGCAAGATTCTTGTTTCGGAAGAAAGTTTGTCATAGCCGACAAACTCGGAGTCTCCTTCTTGAAGAACCGTCCAGTCGCCTGTTTCTACCGAAGCAGCATTACGAGCTCGGTCTTTTTGCTTTTTCATTTCTTCGTCAAAGCCATTTTTATCGACTTCCATTCCTTGTTCGCGTAGGATAAGTTCGGTTAAGTCCAACGGAAAGCCGCAGGTGTCGTACAAAGTGAAAGCATCTTTGCCTGAAATCGTTTTATTGCCATTTCCTTTTGCCTCAGTAACCAATTTGTCTAAGAGTTTTATTCCTGTTTCCAAAGTATGAAGGAAGGAAACTTCCTCTTCTTTGATCACTTTTTCAATCAATTCCTTTTGACTTTCCAATTCGGGATAAGCATCTCCCATAGAATCAATCAAAGCCGGAATTAATTTATACATAAAAGCTTGTTTTTGCCCTAAGAAAGTATATCCGTAACGAACAGCCCGACGTAAAATTCTTCTGATCACATATCCTGCCTTTGCATTGGAAGGTAATTGCCCGTCAGTGATAGAAAAAGCAATAGTACGAACATGATCGGCTATTACACGCATAGCGATGTCTTTCTTTTCGTCTTTTCCGTATTGCGTACTTGTCAAAGTTTCTATTGTTTTCAAGATAGGAGTAAAGACATCGGTGTCGTAATTTGAGGTTTTTCCTTGAACTGCCATACATAATCTTTCAAATCCCATACCTGTATCAATCACTTTATTAGGAAGTCCCTCCAAAGATCCGTCAGCTTTGCGGTTGTATTGCATAAAGACTAAATTCCATATCTCAATGACTTGAGGATGATCTTTATTGACGAGGCTTGCACCGCTTATATTTTTTCTTTCATCGTCTGAACGTAAATCTATATGTATTTCCGAACAAGAACCACAAGGACCTGTATCGCCCATTTCCCAGAAATTATCTTTTTTATTTCCGTTCAAAATTCGTTCTTTCGGTAGCAATTTCTCCCAATAACCGGCAGCTTCGTTGTCCCGTTCCAGATTGTCGGCAGCACTTCCTTCAAAAACAGTAATATATAGTCTTTCTTTATTTAATTTCAAGACCTCAGTCAGATATTCCCAAGCATACTCGATAGCTTCTTTCTTAAAATAATCGCCAAAAGACCAATTCCCGAGCATTTCAAACATCGTATGGTGGTAGGTGTCGTGTCCGACTTCCTCCAAATCATTATGCTTTCCGCTAACTCTCAAACATTTTTGAGAATCTGCTACTCGTGGATATTTAATGGCTACGTTTCCTAAGATAATATCCTTGAATTGATTCATCCCTGCATTGGTAAACATTAGGGTAGGATCGTCTTTTATTACCATAGGTGCAGAAGGAACTATTTTATGTTCTTTATTTACAAAGTAGTCTTTGAATGATTGTCTAATTTCTTTCGAGGTCATTATAATTATATCTTATTATTCACTAATAATGCAAAACAATTTGCAAATTTACAACAATTCATTTATTTTTGTTGCCTTAGAGTAAGAAAATAAGTCCATGAGGAATATATTTTATAAGTACAACCCTCAATCTTTAAACTACGAACGAGTCTATCCTACAAGAAAAAAGAAGATTGTTGCCATATTCAGGCACCTTCTTTTTGGAGTTCTTATTGGAGGAGCCTTGTTTGCTGTGGTTTATTATGTGCTTGACTCTCCTTATGAAAGGCAATTGAAAAAAGAAAATCAGTTGTTGGAAACTCAATATCAAATCCTTTCAAAACGTCTTTCGGAAAGTTTGTTGGTTTTGGAGGACTTACAGCGAAGAGATGACGACTTATATCGGGTTTTGTTTAATGCCGAGCCCATTCCTTTATCAATACGCAAGCCAGGAGTAGGGGGAAGTTATCGTTATGAGGCTCTTTTAAATATGCCTTATGCAGATTTAGTTATTGAAACCACTCGAAAATTGGATATGCTTAATCGTGAACTTTATGTCCAATCTAATTCTTACGATGAGCTAACTGAAATGGTTAAAAACAAGGAAGAAAGAATTAAATGTATTCCGGCTATTAAACCAATTGCGCCTGAAAATTTACGAAATATAAGTTCCGGCTTCGGATGGCGTATTCATCCGATTTATGGAAGCCAACGTTTTCATAGTGGAATGGATTTAAATGCAAGTATCGGCACTCCTATCATAGCAACAGGTAATGGCGTTGTGGAAACCGTTAAGTTTGGTAGCGGTTATGGCTATTATGTTGTGATAGATCATGGTTTTGGCTATAAATCTCTTTATGCACATAATAGAGAGAACTTGGTTGTTCCCGGACAAAAGGTAGTTCGAGGACAACAGATTGCTACTATTGGTATGACCGGAGATACTACCGGCCCACATGTCCATTATGAAGTAATTGTTCGAGGAGAAAATGATAATCCGGCTAAATATTTCTTCTTAGATCAAACTCCTGAAGAATTTGATGCAACGTATTCTCTTTCAAAAAGACAATAGATATGAAAACATTCAAGCAAGACAAATTATTTTACTCTATCAAAGAAGTAGCCGATATGTTTGAGGTTAGCCAACCTCTATTGCGCTTTTGGGAGAAAGAGTTCCCTACGATTAAACCTACTCGCACAGCGAAAGGAACAAGGCAGTATAGAAAAGAAGATATCGAAGAAATCCGGTTGATTTATCATCTTCTTAAAGAAAAGAAAATGACTATTGCCGGAGCAAGGAAAAAATTAAAAGAGAATAAACAAGGAGTCAAACAAAGCGAAGATGTTATTTCTCGATTGCAGAGTGTAAAAGATGAATTGGTCAAGTTGAAAACAGAATTTGACGAATTAGGAAAACAATACGAAGCCGCTGTCGGAAAAGACGAAGAAACTAATCAACTCTTCTAACCGATTGAATACCTTTTATTTTCTTTAACTGTTGAGTCAGTGTGGTTATGTCTTTTACATGATGAACTAAAAGTTCTATTCTTCCTTCAAAAAATCCGTCTTCAGTCTCAAAAGTTAGTTTTCTCATATTTACGGACAAATCATTAGTAATCGTACGCGTAATTTCATTAAGCATTCCTAATTTATCATTACCTACAATTTCAATGACTGCAGGAAAATTATAATTTATATGTCCTGCCCAAATGCAATTAACCATTCGATTGCCGAAGCGGCTACCAAGATCTTGTGCTTTTTTGCAAGATAATTTATGAATGATTAGTCGGTTTTGTTCATTTATAAAGCCTACTACATCATCTCCCGGTACAGGATTGCAGCAAGAGGCAAGGTAATAATCTTTCTGAACGTTTTCCTCTTTCAGTGTATAGGTCTTTTTCTGATCAATCTTCTTTATTTCTTTATTTAAAAGCTCGGTAAGTTCGCCGATGTTCTTTTCTTTATTATTATTTCCGGAAGAAAAAGCCTGCTTGAAGTAATTAAGAAAAGGATTTTTCTTGTCCTTTAGAATTTTCTTAACGTTCTCCGGTAATTCTATTTGTTTTGCTGCAATAGCATAGAAGAAATCTTCTTTTTTTGAATAACCAAAATAAGTGACAAATCGATCCAATATCTGTTGAGTAGGTTCTAATTCTAATCTTCCCATATTTTCTAAGAAAATAGTCTCTCCTTCTTTGGTTTTTTTCTTACGTTGTTTCCTTAAAGATTGTTCTACTCTGGTTTTTGCGCGAGCAGTTGTTACGTAATTCAACCATTCTTCTTGCGGTTGATGAGATTTTGAAGTTAATATTTCGACTTGATCTCCACTAGATAATCGATAGCTCAAAGGAACTAACTTATGATTAACTTTTGCTCCGATAGCTTGGTCTCCAATATTAGAATGTATATCATAAGCAAAATCAAGTGCCGTAGCATGTTGGGGAAGTGTACGAGCATCTCCTTTGGGCGTAAAAATGAATATTTCGGAAGAATAAAGATTCATTTTAATTGTATCAAGAAAATCCATTGCGTTTGGAGAGGATTCTTCCAATGCATCATGAATCTTCTCAAGCCAATGATCAAGTTCTGTTTGTTCGTTGCTTTCTTTATCAAATCGAGATTCTTTATACTTCCAATGAGCAGCAAGACCTTTTTCTGCAATATCATCCATCTTGGTTGTCCGGATTTGGACTTCAATCCATTCTCCATCCGGACCCATTACTGTTAAATGCAGGGCTTGATAACCATTTGCTTTCGGTCGGCTGATCCAATCTCTAAGTCTATCAGGACGAGGTCTATAAATATCGGTGATTATAGAATAAATATCCCAACATTGATTCTTTTCATCTTCTTCGGGATTAGGCTCAAAAACGATACGAACGGCAAAAAGATCATAAATGTCTTCGAAAGAAACACTTTTAGCTTTCATCTTTTTGGAAATAGAGAAAACGGATTTCAATCGAGCCTGCATTTTGAAGTTAACGCCTACTTCTTTTAATTTTTCCTCAATAGGTTTTGCGAAATTATTATAAAGAACTTCGCGGTTGGGAAGAGTTTCTTCCAATTTATAGTTAATCATCCGGTATTCTTCCGGATATTCATATTTGAAGCTTAGGTCTTCGAGTTCGGTTTTTATGGCAAATAAGCCCAAACGATGGGCTAAAGGCGCATACAAATACATGGTTTCTCCGGCAATACGGTATTGCTTAACAGGAAGAAGCGAATCTAAGGTACGCATATTATGCAATCGGTCGGCAATTTTTAAAAGAACGACACGAATATCCTCAGACATGGTCAAAAGAAGCTTTCGCATGTTTTCCGCTTGCTTAGAAATGGCTTGTTCAAAGATTCCTCCTGAAATTTTAGTCAGACCATCTACTATTTTAGCAATTTTTTCTCCAAATACATTCTCTAGATCTTCAACCGTATAGTCTGTGTCTTCAACTACATCATGAAGTAAAGCAGCTGCAATCGAAGTAGATCCCAATCCCATCTCTTCGCTTGCGATTAACGCCACGGCTAATGGATGCATTATATATGGTACTCCGGAAGCACGCTTAACTCCTTTATGAGCAGTCTCGGCAAAATGAAAAGCTTTTTCAATGACATCAAATTTCTTTCGATGTTTAGATGCGGAATAACTGTCCAATAAGCGTTGATAAGCTTCTAGAACCATTTTATCATCTTTAGTCAATTCAATATGATCTTCTTTTTGTGTCATCGTAGTCTTTTTCTATTCAAGGAATAAATTTATTTTTTCGGCACTTTTAATCTTTGTCCTATGCGGAGTTTCGTATTCTTCATGTTGTTTATCTTCATCAATTGTTTATATGAGCATTTGTGACGTTGGGCTATCGTAGAAAGCGTATCACCTTTTCTTACTGTATAAGTACCATAACTTCCCTTTGAAGAAGAAGATTTTTTATTTGAAGTTGAAGCGCTTGACTTCGATTTAGAAGAACTTGATGTTGATTTGGAAGAAGAACCTCCTGAACCATAAGCGTAACCTCCATTATTCGGATAAACAGTTAGACTTCTTCCTGCTTTAACGCTGTTGGATTTCAGTCCGTTCCATTTTCTTAAGTTACTTAAACTTACACCATAACGACTCGCAATGTCAGGTAAGGTTTCTCCTGATGCAACTTTATGGGTTATTTTATTTCCTCCGCTATAATCTCCGGCAATATCTCTGTTTTGGAAAAAATCTCCCCGGCGATGATTAGGAATAGAATCTTCATAGTGTATATAAGCATACGTTTGTAGGGTAGGGAGTTTTAATATTCTTGGAGTAACATGCCCCGGAATAATATCTTGCTTATATTGAGGGTTCAATCCGCGTAAGGTTTCAATGTCTACATCAATTAAATCTGTGATTTGATTAAAATGAACTTCTTTTGTAACCATTACTGTATCTGTCGCTATCGGTAAAGTTGTTTTAACCGGATAAAGTTTATGGTGTGCATAATAGTTCATGGTATAAGTTGCAGCAATAAAAAGAGGAACATACGTTCTGGTTTCTTTAGGAAGATAAGGATAAATCGCCCAATAATCAGTTGCTCCGTTTGCACGCTTGATTGCTTTATTGACATTTCCGGCTCCGCAGTTGTAAGCGGCTATTACTAAAGTCCAATCGCCATAAATAGCGTACATTCTTTTAAAATATTCGCAAGCGGCATAGGTTGCTTTGTAAGGATCTCGGCGTTCATCTACAATACTATTAATTTCTAATCCGTATTCTCTACCTGTTTCCAACATAAATTGCCAAAGACCGGTTGCCCCTGCCCGAGAAACTGCCACAGGATTTAGGGCAGATTCCACTACGGCTAAGTATTTTAATTCCAACGGCAAGTTATTTTCGTCCAATGCTTGTTCTATCATTGGAAAATAAATTTTTTCCAGACCCAACATTGTTTCAACAGACTTGCGTAAGCGATTTGTATAACGATCAATACAGCTTCTTACAATATCGTTGTAAGGTAATTCAATGACACAATGCAATTTTGATAAACGATCCATGATAACTGCATCGCTTATTGGTTCTGAATCTAAATAACCCGAGTGTTCATGTTTTTCTGTGAAGTTTTTTACATACCAAGAGTGTTGCAATTCATCTAAATTCTGTTCCCAAGCCTGAGGAACATGAATGCCTCTATGATCATAAATAGAATCCGTTTCAAAAGTTTGGGTGCGTACAAAAGAAGCGCTTTCTCCTTGTTGCGAAAAAAGGGTACAAGGGAATAAACAACTTGCACTTGCAATAATAAATGATAAAAATAATCCTTTCATGTCAGTGTTATTTCGTATTAATTAAAATGTAAAACTACATCGTAACCCAAATGTTTGCGGACTAAAAGATGTTTTAGTCGTTATAGTGGGTTCAACTCTTAAACTTAAGTCTTCAGAGATGTCAAAGTCAAATAATTGTGCATCTACATACGCATCAATAATACAAAGTGCATAGAATGCTCCTGTGATGATATAACTTAAATCTCGGTATCTTCTGTAATAATCTTTTCTTTGTTTCAAAAGATTGGTCTTAAACCATTCCTTTTGTTCAGACGACCAATCATTTTCATCTTTTGGTAAGGAAGAAGGCACATAAGCCTGCCATGAATTGGTATTTACGTTATTATCCGTATAATCCCGGTAGGCATCTTTGTATCCATTGTAGGTGGTTGTGTTCCAATTAATAGCATAAACACAACCTAAAAAGCCTCCGTAAACAATAGGGAGTTTCCAATATTTACGATTATATATTTGTCCCAATCCGGGAACTACCGCAGAAAAAAGAGCGGCCTTAGTGGGATTAGGAACGAATTGTTTTTGATCAATGACCAAAGGAGCGATTTCTATTGAGTCGGTTAATATTATTTCGGAAGGAACGAATAGTATTTCACTATTCTCTATGCTGTCCTGTTCATGATGAATAACTTCTTGTGCTTGCAGGGCACAAGAAAAACTCAATAAAATCAACAGATAGAGGCAGTGTTTCAAAATCTATTTCCCTTTAGCTAATTAAAACTGTTATTTCTTTTTGATCGAATCTAATACTTGAATAATTTCTTCTAATTCCTTATCGCTTGTAAACGGGATGGTTATTTTGCCTTTACCTTTGTCGTCAATGGAAAATCCTACTTTTGTTCCGAAAAACTTAGTAAGGTGTTTCTTTAAGAGATTGTATTCTTCCGGCGTTTTTATCTTTGTCTTTGCCGTTTTCTTCGGTTCTTCTTTTTCTCCTTCGTTGATAGCTTTGACTATTTCCTCTGTTTTGCGAACCGAAAATCCGTATTCCAAGATTTGTTCGTAAACCATCAGTTGAGTAGAAGGATCATTTAATGAAAGCAATATTTTAGCATGCCCCATATCAATACGTTTATCCTTCAATCCCATTTGTATTTCAGCAGGGAGCTTAAGTAATCGCAGATAGTTGGCAATGGTTGCTCGTTTTTTACCGATACGTTCGCTTAATTTCTCTTGAGTCAAATGATAAGTATCGAGAAGAGTTTGAAATGCCAACGCAATTTCTATCGCATTCAAGTCTTCCCGTTGAATATTCTCGATCAATGCCATTTCCATGACGTTTTCGTCCGAAGCTTTCTTGACATACGCAGGAATAGTCTTCAATCCTGCTTTCAAAGAAGCACGATAGCGTCTTTCTCCCGAAATGATTTGATATTTATCTTTGTTTACTTCTCTTAAAGTTATGGGCTGAACCAATCCTAATGCTTTGATTGAAGCAGCAAGTTCTTCCAATGCTTCTTCTGAAAAGACAGTTCTCGGTTGATCCGGATTAGGGTTGATTTTTGATAATTCAATTTCATTGATAGAAGAGGAACCACCCGTGTTCAAGTCGTCCATAGTGATTAATGCGCTTAATCCTTTCCCTAATGCAGATTTTTGTTTTGCCATATTATTTGTTCTTTTCGATAATTTCTTTTGCTAATTGCATGTGATTGAGTGCTCCTTTTGAATCCGGATCATACATAATGATCGGTTGTCCGTAACTTGGGCATTCGCTTAACTTTACATTTCTCTGAATAACCGATGTAAACACCATGTCTCCAAAATGTTTTTTTACTTCTTCATAGATTTGATTAGCCAAACGCAGGCGAGAATCATACATAGTCAGTAAAAAACCTTCAATCTCCAATTCCGGATTCAATTTTGATTTGATAATCTTGATGGTATTCAGTAGTTTGCTGATTCCTTCTAATGCAAAATATTCACATTGAACAGGAATGATGACCGAATTAACGGCTGTTAGCGCATTGACAGTGATCAAACCTAGAGAAGGAGAGCAGTCAATCAATATATAATCATATTTGTCTCTGATTGTGTCTAAAATAGCATTCAATACTTTCTCACGATTGTCAAAGTTAAGCATTTCAATTTCCGCTCCTACCAAATCAATATGAGAAGGAATAATATCTAAGTTAGGGACTTCCGTAGGTATAATTGCTTCGGAAGCATCTAAACGATTAATAATACATTCATAGATTGAATTTTCTACTTCACGAATATCAATTCCTAAGCCGGATGAAGCATTTGCTTGAGGATCGGCATCGATCAAAAGCACTTTTTTATCTAGTGCAGCCAATGAAGCTGCCAGATTTATGGTTGTAGTTGTCTTTCCAACTCCTCCTTTTTGATTTGCTAACGCAATGATTTTTCCCATGAAACGAATCTATTAGAATGCAAAAGTAATGTTTTTTTATAATTGCCTCTATTCATTTTTAATAAACATTGTTAATCTGTTGATAACTCACACATTTTTTTAATTACCTTTGCAACTCAAATAAGTATTTATGACAAAAAAAGAAAAACCGCTTATCTTTATAACCAATGACGATGGCGTTCAAGCAAAGGGTATTAATGAACTGATCGATGTGGTTCGTCCTTTGGGCGAAATCGTAGTTGTTGCTCCCGATGGTGCTCGTTCCGGAATGTCCGGCGCAATTACTTCCATCAATCCTATTCGTCTGAATTTAATCAAGCAAGAAAATGACCTAACTGTCTATAGTTGTTCCGGAACTCCGGTGGATTGTGTGAAATTAGGCGTAAGTCAAGTCTTGAAACGTCGTCCGGATTTAATTCTTTCCGGTATTAATCACGGATCAAATGCGGGAGTTTGTGTGATTTATTCGGGAACAGTCGGAGCTACATTAGAGGGATGTATATTAGGAATCCCTTCTTTGGCAGTTTCGCTTACGGATCACGACCACAATGCCGATTTTTCTGAAGCGGTGAAGTATGCAAAATATGTAGCAGAACTAGTATTGGAAGAAGGACTCCCTCAAAATACATGTTTAAACCTGAATGTTCCGAATATCCCTCAAGTAAAAGGTTTGAAAGTAGCTACACAAACCAAAGGTTTTTGGGATAAAGAATTTTTGGAAGCGAAAGATCCGACCGGAAAACCGGTTTATTGGCTGACAGGAGCATTTTTCAATGAAGATCCGAATAATATGGAGAACGATGAATGGGCATTGTCTCAAGGATATGCCTCAGTTGTTCCCCTAAAAGTCGATATGACTGACTACGAAGCCCTTTCTAAAATCAGACATTGGGAGAAAAACGTATGAAATACTATTTGATTGCAGGAGAAGCTTCGGGAGATTTGCACGCATCTAACTTAATGCGAGGCATACAAGAGAAAGATCCGCAAGCAGACTTCCGATATTTCGGAGGAGACCTTATGCAATCAGTGGACGGAACGCTAGTCCAGCACTATAAAGACTTAGCCTTTATGGGTTTTATACCCGTATTGAAAAACTTAGGGACTATCTTTCGCAAGATGGACTTTTGCCAAAAAGATATTCAAGATTATCATCCGGATGTCGTTATTTTGATTGACTATCCGGGCTTTAATCTTAAAATTGCAAAGCATGTAAAGACTAAATTAAATATTCCTGTATTTTATTATATCTCTCCTAAGATTTGGGCATGGAAGACATATCGCATTCGATCCATAAGAAAATACGTAGATCGCATGTTATGTATCTTGCCTTTCGAGATAGATTTTTATAAAAAACATAATTATAAGATTGATTATGTGGGAAATCCAACGGTAGATGCTATTGCAAACCGGGAATGTGCCGACGAAACTTTTGGCGAGTTTATAGAACAGTTCGGCTTGCCTGATAAACCGATTATTGCGCTATTGGCAGGAAGCCGGAAACAGGAAATAAAGGACAATTTGCCTACTATGCTGGAGGCTTCTTCTGTTTATTCCGACTATCAATTGGTTATTGCCGGAGCTCCGGGTATAGATTGGGATCATTATAAGCAATATACCGAAGGGAAATCTGTGTCGGTTGTCCAAAATCAAACCTATCGTCTCTTGAAACAAGCTTCTGCGGCATTGGTTACGTCGGGAACAGCGACTTTGGAAACCGGACTTTTGCGCGTTCCTCAGGCTGTATGCTACAAGGTGCCTGTTAAACACATCAGTTCCTTTGTTTTCAAACACTTTTTCTCCTGTCCTTATATTTCTTTGGTCAATTTAATTGCCAATAAAACGGTGGTGCAAGAACTGTTTGGCGTAGATTTTTCCGAAGAAAAAATAAAAAATGAATTAAATAAACTATTGAACGATTCGGTTTATCGTCAAAATATGTTGGACCGTTACGACGAAATGATTACTGTTCTGGGTAAACCCGGAGCTTCGTCCCAAGCAGCCGAAGTGATAGTAAACGCTCTTTAGTGTGAAGCTAATTTTAAGCCTACGATAGAGACTATCAAGGTGAAAATAAAGAATAAACGCCAAAAGTTAGTAGGCTCGCTAAAGAAAAAGATCCCCACAAGCACAGTTCCAACCGCTCCAATTCCCGTCCAAACGGCATAAGCTGTGCCAATAGGTAAAGTTTGTGTTGCTTTTGCTAATAAAACCATGCTGATGGTGGTACAAACCAAGAAACCTGCTACCCATCCGTACATTTCCGAACCGGATGTTTCTTTTATTTTCCCCAGACATGAAGTAAAGGCTACTTCAAACAGTCCTGCAATGATTAAAATGAGCCAAGCCATACGATGAATTTTTTGCGCAAAGGTAAATAAAAAATCAGTTGTCAGTTAGCAGTCATCAGATAATTCTTATTCCATATTCCATATTTAATATTTAATATTTAATATTGGATAAGCATTATACATTCAACATTAAACGTTAAACATTTATTTTCTTCAGGTATATTTTTTTTGAGTTGCGAACTCAAGTCGGTCGAGTTCGCAACTCAAATTTAATATACTAGGAAAATCTAAAAATATAAAGGATAAAAAGGAGAAAGGAATAGGCAAAAAGAAACGGGAGCTTAGCCGATAAGACTGAACTCCCGTTGTCAGCACAATTATATAACTATCTAATCAATAGTTGAATACTTCTTCCAGAGAAAGTTCTTTTATTTCGCCGTATTGTTTTAAATAATTGAAGTCTATATCGCTTTTCTTGCCGACTATCAATATCGTATAGTTGGCAGGAGAGATATGTTCGTTGAAATAAGTCTCTAAGTCTGACAAATTCATTGCCACTGTCTCTTCATATACTCGTTTTTGCTGATCCATCGGCACGTCTTTATCCTTCATATCCAGGTAAGTCCAGAAAATATCTTCTTTCGTGATGCGAGAAGTACGAAGATTATTGACCAATGTTTCCTTAGTAATCGCAAAAGATCTTTCTGAAGACTTCATATTTCTTAATAAATCAGTGAAAGCGTCCATTGCAATTTTTATTTTGTCGGTTTGAGTTCCTACATATCCTTGAATATAAGAAGATTCTCCTCTCCAAGAAGGATCTGTAACCACTGCATAAGACGAATAAGCCAAACCTCTTGCTTCGCGTATCTCTTGAAATACTACCGAATTCATACTTATTCCGTAATAATTATCGAACATGGATTCTTTTGCCGCCAATGCCGGATTATAAATGCCGTCTTTAGCCAAGAATGTGATTTCGGCTTGCACCATATCATAATCTACGAAATAAACCATCGGTTTGTCCATCGGAAGTTCAGAATATACTTTTCTTTCCGGAAGATCATTTAAAGTTTCCGGCGTATTGGCTTTCTTAACCATAGCAATTATGGTTTGCTCTTCCTTAGGTCCGTAGTAATAATAACCGTGTTTGAAAGAAGAAACCGATTTGATCAAGTCAATTAACTCTTCGGGAGTTGTATTGCGCAATTCTTCTTCTGTCAATATATCCGTAAACGGACTCAATTCGCCATGTTTTGCATAATTTACTAAGCCTCCACGAATCACTGACTTGTTCAATTTATTATCTGCCCGGCGTTTCAAGATGTCTGCCACTAAATTATCGTATGCTTCTTGGTTAGGCTCGGCATTGTTCATAATATCTTGAAGTATTTCAAAGGAATGATCTCTGGTTTCGTCCAATCCCGCGATGTAAACATACGCCCTATTGGTTTGAGAACTTGCTCCAAAATACATAGCTAACTTATACATTTCCAATTGTAACTCTTCCGGAGTATAATTTTCCGTTCCTAGATAAGGAAGATATTGGAATGCTAATGCCAATTTCTTATTAGACTTGGCAGGAATATCAATGAATTGACTTAAATTATAGATTTGTGTATTATCATTTTTGGTATAATAAAAATCAATACCTGATTTTACTTCTTTTTGTTGCACATCCTTTTCAAAATCAACGAATACCGGCTCGATAGGTTCGGATTTCATTGCCAATAGCTCTTTTGAAAATTCCGATTCATCGTCACGATTGATATTTATAGGCGTAATGGTTGGTTTTTCAACCGCTACTTTATCTTTATTTTCACCTGTACGTTTGTAAACTGTTACGTAGTTTTCTCCAAAGAATTGGTTGGCAAAATCAACCACCTCTTGTTTTGTTATTTTTGACATTAAATCAATTCGACTTACAAAGTCAATCCAAGGAATTTCATTGATAAAAGTACTCATAAATACGTAAGATGCAAAGCGAGAATCGGAAATTTGCATCATTTGAAGCTTTTCGTTGTTGATAATCGCTTCTAAAAGATCATCAGAAAAGTCGCCTGCTTTTAATTTAGCAATCACTTCTTGGATTAATCCTCCGATTTCTTCCAAAGATTGTCCTTCGCGAGGTCTTCCCGTAAAAGAAAAAATACCATAATCTTTCATTTCGTTGAATCCTCCGCCTAAACTTAATACTTTTTGCTTTTGGATAATATCTAAATCGATAATACCTGCTTTTCCATTATTCAAAATAGAAGAAATTAAGTCTAAGTATAAATTTTCTTTTGATCCGGCAGGATAATCAGCCCGATAAGCCACAGACATCATCTCTGCATCCGGAGATGCAACGTCAAAAACAGACTGTCCGACCAATGGTTTTTCAACAATTCTCTCAGGATGCTTCAAATCTTCATTTGGTTTCGCTTGCCCGAAGTATTTATCAATCAATTGAATGGTTTTTTCGAAATCTATATCCCCTGTCATACAGATTGCCATGTTATTAGGCACGTAGAAATAACGTTGAAAATCCATTACGCTATTCATAGAAGGAGTTTTTAAGTGTTCCGGCAATCCGATAACATCAGTATTGTAAGGATGTTCCGCAAATAAAGATCCGAATATCTTGTCATTCATAATCATACGTCCCATATCTTGGTACATATTAAACTCTTCGTAAACAGTTTCTAGTTCAGTATGAAATAAACGAAGTTGCAAGTTAGAAAAACGATCGTATTCTAGTTTCAAGAAACGTTCAATTTCATTAGAAGGTATCTCGTTTAGATAAGCAGTTACGTCATAACTAGTAAAAGCATTGGTTCCTGAAGCGCCAATTGCTCCGATTAGTTTATCATACTCATTAGAAATAGCATATTTAGAGGCTTCTTGAGAAACAGCATCGATTTGTTGATAAATCTCTCTTCTTTCTTCAGCCGTTTCAGCCATTTTATGAATTTCAAAAAGCTTGTGGATACTATCTAATAGGACACTTTCTTTTTCCCAATCCATAGTTCCAAAATGATTTGAGCCTTTAAACATCATGTGTTCAAGATAATGAGCAAGACCCGTATTATCTCTAGGTTCATCCTTAGAACCTGCTCGAACAGCTATGATCGTTTGGATTCTAGGTTCGTCCATTTGTTTAGACAAATAAACCTTTAGTCCATTTTCCAGCGTATAGATACGCGCCTTACAGGGATCGTTGGTTACTTCTTCATACGAATAACCATTTACATCTTTCTTAGAAACGGTTTCATACCCTTTCTCTTGTGCACAAGCTGCGATTAAGAACAGTACACTTAGTAATAATAAACTTTTCTTCATGATTTTAGATTAAATTTGAAAAATAATGTCCAAAGGTAAAAAAATAATTTAGTTAATTCATTAATAGTTAGCGAATGATTACCTATGAAGTCGTCTTGACTAATTTAAATTTGTTAAAAAGATAAGGAAGTGTTAGTTTAGTAATCGCTAAAGCACCAATTAAAAACACTTCCTTATGTACAAAGTACTCGACAAATATACAATAAAGAATGAGGTAATATATCATTTTCTATTATATCTTTGTCGAGTACTTTGTACATAAGAAGGGAATCGTTATTGTGTTTTGCTTTATACAAAACGT
>DAIPZW010000003.1:0-16821 GCA_036781965.1 Bacteroidales bacterium | reverse complement strand
ACTTAGATGTACAAGAAAATTTTAAAATACCCTTTATTTTTTCGAGGATAAAGTTTATACTTTTGAATATACAGTTTATAAGGCTGGAAATGTTATAACCGATCGGCACGAGAAGCGTCTAGACGTAGGAAAATAAACAGTAAAATGGTGAATGCCCATAGTGAAGAGCCTCCATAACTAAAGAAAGGCAAAGGAATACCAATCACGGGCGTGAGTCCGATAACCATTCCTATATTAATTGCTAAATGGAAAAAGATAATACAAGCGACACAATATCCGTAAATTCGGGCAAAAATAGTTTTTTGTCGCTCGGCCAGGAAAATAAGTCTGAATATCAGGCAGGTGAAAAGTCCGATTACAATGACAGAACCGACAAATCCTTTTTCTTCTCCAATGGTGCAAAAAATGAAATCGGTGTCTTGTTCGGGAACGTACTTTAGTTTGGTCTGCGTTCCGTTTAAGTAGCCTTTTCCGGTTAGTCCTCCCGAGCCGATAGCTATTTGAGATTGATTTACATTATATCCTGCTCCGGAAGGATCGTCCAATACGCCCAAAGTAACCAATATACGTGTCCGTTGGTGGTTTTCCAAGACATTGTCAAATACATAATCTACAGAATAAAGGTATCCGAGCGAGGATACGGCAAATATTCCTATCAACAAATAGCGTCCTGCGCCGTAACGTACGTAGAGTAAGAAGAAATAAACCGAAAGGATGAGGATTAATCCCAAAGCCAACCAGCATAAATTATAAGGAAAAAAGAAATAAGCTATGCCTCCTATGGC
Source organism: Bacteroidales bacterium (assembly GCA_036781965.1). Classification (GTDB taxonomy): domain Bacteria; phylum Bacteroidota; class Bacteroidia; order Bacteroidales; family Azobacteroidaceae; genus Azobacteroides. Next base: position 16,036 of record DAIPZW010000003.1, on the reverse strand, counting down.
AAATCCTAAGCCGATTATGCTGGTTGTTACCTTCAGAGTCTCTTTTCTTTTCCTATAACTAATCAAAGAAATAAGGATAATAAGCAAAATACAGAGCAAAACCAACAATTCTCCGAAGGGAGTAGTTCCCCAAAGCGTTTCATCAAAACGAATAGGCAATATAAAAAACAGGATAGCGCAGAAACCGAAAAAGAGTATCAATCCCGGCATCCCTTCTCTATATAAAACTAGAAATAAAGAAAGAAAAACTAAAGCCGAGCCCGTTTCATTTTGCATCAATATCAATGCCATCGGCAAAAAGAATAAGCCTATTGCCTTTACTAGGTTTTTAGTTTGGGAAATATCGAAGCGATAGGCGCTTAAAAGCTTCGCTAATGCCAAGGCAGTTGCGAATTTTGCAAATTCTGCGGGCTGTAAACGCACCGGCCCCATAACTAACCAAGAGCGAGAACCTTTAATTTCGGGCGCTAAAAAGATAGTTATTACCAATAGTCCTATTATAATAATGTATATCCAGCTTGAAAAGACTTCATACCAATCACTATCTATCAAAAGAAGGAAGAAACCCAAGAGCAAAGACGTTCCTATCCATACCATTTGCATTCCTGATCGCTCGGATAAATCGAACATTCCTAAGGAATCGTAATCAAAAGTTGCAGCATAGATACTAAACCATCCGGCTATTATCATTATTAGATAAAGTAAGATAGTCCACCAATCAAGGGTCTTCAAAATAGATGTTTTTCTATGGGACACGACGAAGTATTTTAGCGTTTTTCATATTTTCCTCTATCCATTTGTCGCTTGCAGGGATTTCTCCTTTCAATGCCTTTTGAATCATAAGTCTTCCAATAGGCACAGCATAAGTTGCACCATATCCTCCGTTCTCTACAAACACCATAATTGCGACTTCCGGATTGTCTTTCGGAGCGAAACCCATAAAAATAGAATGGTCTTGACCTATATTTTGTGCTGTCCCGGTTTTTCCGCAAACAGCAATATCAGGAATGTTTGTTGTTCTACAAGTTCCTCCGGTTACAGCCAATCTCATTCCGTCAACAACCGATTCGTAGTGCCTAGCATCTATATCTGTATAGCGAGGATTAGTATATAAACTATCCAAAGCTGTATCTTTTATTTCTTTTACTACGTGAGGCGTATAAAAATACCCTCGATTGGCAATAGTTGCCGCTAGATTGCAAATCTGAATGGGAGTAAGTAGAACTTCTCCTTGGCCTATCGAAATAGATACTACGGTCGAACCTCTCCACCAAGGTTTTCCATTTTTATCTGAAAAAGCTTTATTGTAATATTCCGCATTCGGAATTAAACCTCTCTTTTCTCCAGGTAAATCTACTCCTAAACGATAACCAAAACCTTGCTTAACCATATAATCACGCCAAGTATTCATTGCCTCTTGAACGCTTCCATATTTACGATTGTCCATCATAGATTTAAATCCTGACGCAAAATAAGCATTACAAGACGTTCCAATTGCCGGAATTAAAGGCATTGGAGACCAATGTGCATGACACCCCGGTTTGTTCCCTTTACCAAAACAAGAATAAGCTGTAGATGGAGTTATAATTTTCTCTTGCAGAAAGGTCAAAGCTTGAGTAGTCTTGAAAGTAGAACCGGGAGGATATTCTCCATTCAAGGCACGATTAAATAAAGGTAGGTAAGGATCGCGACTTAAATCCAGAAAGCTATTACTAAATTGCCTTCCGACCAAAATAGAAGGATCATAGGTCGGCATAGAAACCATACAAAGAATTTCTCCTGTCTTAGGTTGTATCATAATAATGGTTCCCAACTTATTTTGCATTAATTCTTCTCCATAAGCTTGTAGATCAATATCAATAGATAAGGTCAAATCCTTGCCTGTAACGGGAAGAATATCATGTGCTCCGTCTTCATATTTCCCTTTAATACGACCATGCGCATCCCGAAGCAGGATTTCTTGTCCTTTTACTCCACGAAGATATTGTTCATAAGAACGTTCTATTCCCGTTTTGCCGATATAATCTCCTTGTACGTAATAGTCATCTTCTTCCAAATTCTTTTTATCTACTTCGGCGATATATCCTAATACATGTGCCGCATAAGGATAATTATATTCGCGGATGGTTCTGTTTTGAATATAAAAACCCGGAAATTTATAAATTAATTCTTGAAGAATACCATACTCCTTATTTCCTAATTGAGTGAGAAAAGTTTGTGGAGTATAGGAAGAATAACCCGGATTCAGGTCTCTATTCTTTACATCAAGTAAGCGTTTGCGAAATTGTTCTATGGTAATATTAACTGAATTGCAGAAAGCGAGCGTATCAAATGATGAAGTTTCGCGCATAATTACCATAACGTCATAAGCCGGCTGATTTACTACCAATAAATTTCCATTTCTATCGTAAACAACCCCTCGTGCAGGGTGTAATGTCTGACGAAGAAAAGCATTGCTATCAGCTCTTCCTTTATAATCCGGATTTAAAATTTGAAGATTAATTAATTGGATAATATAAACTACTACAATGAATAAGATTATTCCAACAAGAACTCTTATACGACTGTCTTCCTTTAGTTTATTTGCTTTTCCTGTTTTCACTTTTTATTTTTATTCGGAATTAGAAATTCAAAAGCAAAAATCATAATTAGAGTAAACAGAGAACTTCCGCCAATACGTAAGAGAACATGGCTTAGATCAAACAAGGAAAATGATTCGGCAAAGAAAAGAACCGAATGATGAGCCAACATCATGATTATAACATAACGGAAAAAGAATCCGAAGCCAAAAGAATAAAGCGAAGGTGAACTGTGCGGCAATAAATCTTGAGGAGCTAAGCGCATAAAATAATATCGAATAAAACCAATTACCGTACATGCCAGCATATTTAGTCCGATAGTAGAACTTAATAAATCAACCGAAAGACCTAATAAAGAAGATAATACCAATACCGTGTTTCTATTTAGGTCAAATGGTAATTTAAGGATGAAGTATATATATATTAAAGGAGTAGCTACTCCAAACAGATGTATCTTGTTGAAAACAATTACCTGTAAGAATATCATTCCTAGAAACAAAAGAAAATACTTTATTCCATTACTCATCTTTGGGAGGGTTTTGTAAATTAAGTTGTTCTTCTTTTAATGTATTAACTACAATAATCGCATTACTAAGCGTACTGAAATCAGTAAATAGTTGGACTTTCAACGTATTATAATTGTCATTCTTTTGTCTTTGTGATTCAACTCCAATGCCAACAGGTAAACCTTCAGGGAAAACCGCAGAGTAACCGCTGGTAACTATAGTATCTCCGGGCAGAAACTCGGCATGACGAGGTAATTCCTGCAAGTAAGCATAACGAGGGTCTTTTCCATCCCAAACCAAAGGGCCGAAATAATTACTTCCTTTAATCTTGCAACTTAAACGGAAGTTAGAGTTAAGAACAGGAATAACTGTTGAGAAATGAGGAGAAGCATTTACGACTACTCCAACAATCCCTTCCGCCGAGAAAACCCCCATATCGGGAGCTACACCGTCATTTGTTCCTTTATTTAAGGTAATATAATTGTCTAAAGCCGAAATACTGTTGTATATCAACCTTGCCGGAATAAAACGATAGGTCGATAGTTCATTCATCCACTCAGGGATAGAGTCTGTTCCGATACTAGTTAATGATATTGGCTCTGATTCTCTATAGTTTAATAGTAGAGATTCCAATTCGGCAACTCGTTCGTTCAATGCTTCGTTTTCTCCTTTTAAATTAAAATAAGAAGTAACAGCATCTGAGGTTGAATGTAGATAACCGGCAGTTTCTTGTGTTACCATTAAGTATTTACTTCGCTGTAATCGATTATTATTAAGCAAAAGCAAAACTGCTACTGCTAATAATACTAAAAACAGCAACCAATGAACATTACGAACGATAAAAAGGATTAAGTTTCTCAATTACCGGATTAGGAAATTAAATTTATTAATGTTCTTCAACGCCTTACCTGTTCCTTTTGCTACTGCATGCAACGGATCTTCAGCGATATGGAAAGGTATATTTATTTTATCTTGCAAACGTTTATCTAATCCTTTTAGAAGTGCTCCTCCTCCTGCTAAATAAATACCATTACGAACTATATCTGCATATAGCTCAGGTGGAGTAGATTCCAAAGCACTTAAGACAGCCATTTCTATTTTTGAGACAGATTTATCTAAACAATGGGCTATTTCTTGATAAGATACAGGAACTTCCATCGGAAGTGCAGTCATACGGTTAGGTCCATGAACAATAAAGTCTTCGGGTGGAGTTTCTAAATTAACAAGTGCCGAGCCTACATTGATTTTTATTTGTTCTGCCGTACGTTCTCCTACGCGCATATTATGCTGACGTCCCATATACTCCTGAATATCTTGAGTAAGATCATCTCCTGCAATACGAATAGATTTATTAGAAACGATTCCTCCTAAAGAGATAATAGCAATTTCGGTAGTTCCTCCACCTATATCGATAATCATATTCCCCTCCGGTGCTTCTACGTCTATTCCAATACCAATTGCAGCCGCCATAGGTTCGTATATCATATAAATATCACGACCTCCTGCTTGTTCTGCTGAATCTCTTACTGCACGTAATTCTACTTCTGTACTTCCTGAAGGAACACAAACCACAATACGTAGAGAAGGAGAAGAGAAAAGTCTGTTACGAACATTGGTCATCTTAATCATTCCCCGTATCATTTGCTCAGCCGCATCGAAGTTAGCAATTACTCCATCGCGTAAAGGGCGTATGGTTTCTATTTTATCGTGAGTCTTTCCGTGCATTTGTTGTGCTTTCTTGCCAATAGCAATTACTTTGCCTTGACGATCCAGCGCGACAACTGAAGGTTCATCGACTAATATCTTATCGTTTCCTATAATAATTGTGTTCGCGGTTCCTAAGTCCATCGCGACTTCTTGAGTAAAAGAAAATAATCCCATTATTTATTAGTGTTTAAAGTGACGGACTCCCGTCATTACCATTGACATATTATGTTCGTTGCAATAATCTACCGAAAGATTATCTTTGATTGATCCTCCGGGCTGAATAACTGCATGAATCCCTTCTTTATTCGCTATCTCTACGCAATCAGGGAAAGGAAAGAAAGCATCGGAAGCCATAACGGCTCCGTTTAAGTCAAATCCGAAAGATTTTGCCTTTTCTATGGCTTGCCTCAAAGCATCAACGCGAGAAGTTTGTCCAACTCCGCTGGCAAGCAGTTGATTATTCTTGGCTAATACAATAGCATTTGATTTTGTATTCTTTACAATCTTATTTGCAAATAAAAGATCTTTTATCTCGTTTGCAGTAGGCGCTTGATTGGTTACTGTTTCTAAGTCTGCTTCTGTTTGAATGCTTAAATTTTTTTCCTGTGCCAATACTCCATTCAATAAAGAACGGAATTGAACAGGCTTATTAATTGTTTTCTTTTGAACTAAGATGATGCGATTCTTCTTTTGCATCAATAGTTCCAATGCCGAATTATCATAATCCGGAGCTATAATAACTTCAAAGAAGATTTTATTGATTTCTTCTGCTGCAGCTTCGTCTATCGGAGCATTACATACTAATACGCCGCCAAAGGCAGAAACGGGATCTCCGGCTAAAGCAGCTTCCCAAGCCTCTTTTACATTGTTTCGAGAAGCTATTCCGCAAGAATTATTATGTTTTAGTACGGCAAAAGTGATTTCGTCAAATTCAGACATCAATTCCAAAGCGGCATTGATGTCTAATAGATTATTGTAAGAAATCTCTTTTCCTTGCAGTTGATCGAATACTTCGTTAAACTCTCCATAAAAGAACCCTTTCTGATGAGGATTCTCTCCATAGCGAAGTATTTTTGTATTGTCATAAGCTTGACGGAAGTAAGAACCTTCGCCTCCGTCGAAATAATTAAAGATAGCTGTGTCATAACCCGAAGAAACGGCAAAGGCTTCTTTCGCAAACCATTTTCTTTCTTCTAAGGTAGTAACTGCTCCATTTTCGTTTAATATTTCTCTTAAAGGAGCGTATTGGTTTTGAGAAGCAACGATAACTACATCATTGAAGTTCTTGGCAGCAGCCCGAATAAGAGAAATGCCTCCTATATCTATTTTCTCAATAATATCTGTTTCGGAAGCTCCCGAAGCAACTGTCTCGCTGAAAGGATAAAGATCAACAATAACTAAATCTATTTCAGGAATATCATATTGCCGGATTTGTTCCTGGTCGGAAGCATTATCTCGGCGATTTAATATACCTCCGAATATTTTTGGATGTAATGTTTTTACTCTTCCTCCCAATATGGAGGGGTAACCGGTTAATCCTTCGACTGAATGACAAGGAAAACCTAAGGATTTAATAAACGTTTCGGTTCCTCCTGTTGAGTAAAAATTAACTCCTTCTTCGTGAAGTTTTTTAATTATCTGTTCCAATCCGTCTTTGTAAAACACGGATATAAGGGCGTTCTTTATTCTTTTTTCAGCAGACATTGCGTGGTTATTACTGTGATAATAATTTTAGAGATGACAAAAATAAACAATTTGACTGACAAATAAAGTAAATTATTGAAAAAAATAAGGTGTTTTCTTTTACTGACAAAAATTAAGTTAATGCTTTAATAAAAAAGCCAAGAAACATAAACGTCCTTGGCTTTGAAAATAATCTTCAATATTAAATTCGGAATCTTAAATCTAATCGTGATTAGTCACATTCAGTTTTACGTCTATATTCCCTCTCGTGGCATTGGAATAAGGGCAAAAATGGTGCGCTTCATCGGCTAATTCTTTAGCTGTCTCCATATCCACTTCGGGAATATTTATATCCATAACGACGGATAATTTGAATCCTTCGCCTTGATCATTATTTCCGATACTTACGTGTGCCGTTACAGTAGTTACGGGGCGCAATCTTCTTAATAATAATTTATGAGCCAATGCTCCGTTGAAACAAGCGGCATATCCTGCTGCAAATAGTTGTTCGGGGTTGGTATATCCTTCTTCTTTTCCTCCCATCGCAACAGGAGTGCGAAGATCCATATCTAATACATGGTCCGAAGAGGTGATATGTCCGTTTCTTCCCCCGATTGAAGTTGCTGTAGCTGTGTAAATTGCTTCCATGATAATTTTTTTATAGTGAATAGTATTGAAATAACAAGAGATGGTGTGGAAAAGTTTGTTTTTTTCAATTATTTTATGTAGACTTTGAAGTCTAAAGTTTACGATTAATAATTCACAATCATTTCGAACACAGTGAATTTTATCGTATCTATCGGAAAGAAAAGTTGATTACTCCCGAGCAGCAAGATTTTATTCGTAAAGTATTTCTTGAAGAAGGAATCGAAGAAGAACCTGTTTTTGATGAATATGTAGAACAATATGATTGGCAATAAGTTAGGAGTTTCAAACTTTTTCAAGCCTTGAAACACTTTGTTTCATTAGGTGAAACAACTTGTATCATCAGAAGAAACACTTCGTTTCATCCTTTGAAACACTCTGTTTCATCAAGTGAAACTGAAAATTTCTTTATTATACATATCCAATAGGGCGGCGAGGTTTGTTTATTTCTCGGAGTTCCTTTCTCCTTTCAACTAATATTCTTATCTTTGTGCGCTGATTAATAGGGTAATTCTTTGTAAGGATTGCTCTTTACTTGTAACTACTTACATAAGTGAATACTCTTTTAGATAAACTTGAAAATTTAGTTGTACGTTTCGATGAAATTGGTAAACTAATCACCGACCCGGCAGTCATTGCGGATATGAAACGTTATGTAAAGCTAAATAAAGAATACCGAGACCTTGAGAAAATCGTTCAAGCACGTGATGAATACAAGCAAGTTCTTGATGGAATAGAGGAAGCCAAAGTCATATTGGAGAATGAGTCTGATTCCGAACTTCGAGAAATGGCAAAAGAAGAGCTAGACACGTGCACAGAACGCCTACCTTCCTTAGAAGAAGAAATAAAACTATTACTTATTCCCGCTGATCCTGAAGATGCAAAGAATGCGATTGTTGAAATCAGAGGAGGAACAGGCGGAGATGAAGCAGCCATATTTGCAGGAGACCTTTATAAGATGTATGTTCGTTATTGCGAATCTAAAGGTTGGCAAACAGAAGTGACTCATCTTAGCGAAGGTACGATAGGAGGATATAAAGAAATTGTTTTTACCATAACAGGAGAAAATGTTTACGGAACTATGAAATATGAATCGGGAGTGCATCGAGTGCAACGTGTGCCGGTTACGGAAACACAAGGCAGGGTTCATACTTCGGCTGCAACGGTTGCCGTACTTCCTGAAGCAGAAGAAGTAGATGTTGAGATTAATCCTGCCGACTTAGAGTTTCAAACTTCCCGTTCAAGCGGTGCCGGCGGACAGAATGTAAATAAAGTAGAAACTAAAGTGCAATTGTTTCATAAACCGACAGGGATTCAAATTCAATGTCAGGTTTCCCGCTCTCAATTAAAGAACCGCGAGATGGCTTTGCAGATGTTGCGTACCAGGCTTTATGATATGAAGTTGCAAGAACATTTAAGTTCAATTGCTTCTAAACGTAAAACAATGGTTTCTTCCGGAGACCGTTCTGCCAAGATACGTACCTATAACTATCCGCAAGGTAGAATCACAGATCATAGAATTAATTATACCATATATAATCTCCAATCTTTTACGGATGGGGATATACAAGGAGTAATCGACCAACTAATCATTGCCGAGAACGCTGAACGGCTCAAAGAAAGCGAACTATAAGTTATGACAAGAAAACAATTATTTCAACAGATTCTTGAAAAACAATCTTTCCTATGTGTAGGATTAGATACGGATATTAAGAAAATACCTGCACACTTGCGACATGAAGACGATCCTATCTTTTCGTTTAATAAAGCCATTATCGATGCCACTCAAAAGTATTGCGTAGCTTATAAACCGAACTTGGCTTTCTATGAAAGTTTAGGAGCAGAAGGGCAAGTAGCATTAGAAAAGACAGTAGCCTATATTCGTGAAAACTATCCTGAGCAGTTTATTATTGCTGACGCTAAACGTGGAGATATAGGTAACACTTCAGAAATGTATGCTAGAGCAGTTTTTGATTATGCCGACTTTGATGCCGTAACTGTTGCTCCTTATATGGGAGAAGACAGCGTAAAACCTTTTTTGGTTTATTCTGATAAATGGGTAATTCTTTTGGCTCTGACTTCAAACAAAGGGTCTCAAGATTTCCAACTCATGGAAGATAAGAATGGCGAACGACTTTTTGAACGTGTATTAAGAACTTCTAAAGAATGGGCAAGCGATGATCAAATGATGTATGTAGTAGGAGCCACTCAAGGGAAGATGTTTGAAGACATTCGGAAGATAGTTCCCGATCACTTCCTTTTAGTTCCCGGAGTGGGCGCACAAGGAGGAAGTTTAGAAGAAGTCGTAAAATACGGAATGAATAAAGAATGTGGATTATTAGTAAATTCTTCGCGTCAAATTCTTTATGCTGATAGTTCCGAGCAATTTGCAGAAGCAGCAACTATGGAAGCTAAGAAAGTTCAGCAAGAAATGTCAGGCTATTTACAATGTCTAATCAACGAAAAATAATTAACGATCCGGTATTCGGGTTTATCAGTATAACCGATGATCTGCATTATCGGATTATTTGCCATTCCTTTTTTCAACGCCTGAATCGGATTAAACAAATAGGCTTATGTTCTTTTGTTTATCCGGGAGCTCAGCATACTCGCTTCGGACATTCTTTAGGAGCTATGCATTTGATGCAAGAAGCTATTTCACAATTACGAGTAAAAGGTCAAACTATTTCAGAAGAAGAGGCTCGCGCAGTAACCGCTTGTATTCTTATGCATGATTTAGGGCATGGTCCTTTCTCTCATGTATTGGAATCTACCTTAGTTCAGAACATCTCTCACGAAGAAATCTCTTTTCTTTTAATGAATAAGATGAATAAAGAGATGAATGGAGAACTTGATTTGGCAATTGAGATATTTCAAGATAAATATCCTCGTCGTTTTCTTCATCAATTAGTAAGTGGTCAATTAGATATGGATAGACTGGATTACTTACGGAGAGATAGTTTCTTTACGGGAGTAACAGAAGGAAACATCGGTTCGGCTCGAATTATTAAAATGTTGAATGTAAAAAACGATCGCTTAGTTGTTGATGTCAAAGGAATCTATTCAACCGAAAACTTCCTTATGGCAAGGCGACTGATGTATTGGCAAGTATATTTGCATAAGACAGCAATTGCTGCAGAAAAGATGTTAGTAAACACACTCAAGCGAGCAAAGAAATTAGCTCGAGAAGGAAATGATTTGTTTGCTTCTCCGGCGCTTCGTTATTTTCTTTATCATTCAGTCGATCATTCTTCTTTTGAAACAGGAGAAGAAGCTTTAGAACATTTTATACAATTAGATGACAATGACATTTGGTCTGCCTTGAAAGTTTGGAGTAAACATTCGGATAAGGTTCTTTCTTTATTAAGTGAAGGTTTGGTCAATCGTCATTTATTTAAGATAATAGTAGAATCCGAATCTTTCGAACAGGAATTTATCGACAAAAAAATAAAAAGTTTCGCAAAACAATATAACATAAAAGAAGAAGATGCCGCTTTTTTAATATCCTCTGACGAAATATCAACAAATATGTATAACGAGCAAGATGATAGTATTGATATCCTTTATAAAGATGGAACTTGTAAAGATATTGCAGAGGCTTCAGATATGTTGAATATACAGCTGCTTTCGAAAAAAGTCAAAAAGTATTATTTTTGTTTTTTGCGAGATTCAAAATAATTTACGTACTTTGTTCAAATTTAAAACCCAAAATAAACTAAAAATGGAGTTTAACGCTCAACAAATTGCAACGCTACTAAAAGGTAAAGTGGAAGGCAATCCTAACATTACGGTAAATAATTTCTCTAAAATAGAAGAGGGTAAACCTCATACTCTTTCTTTCTTAGCTAATCCTAAATATACTCAATATATATATGAGACTAAAGCAAGCATTGTTTTAGTGAATGATAACTTCCATGCGGAAACAGCTTTGCCGGATACATTGACTTTGATTCGTGTTTCGGATGCTTATGCTGCTTTAGCTTTTCTGATGGAAATGGTAAATCAATCCTTGCAGAAAAAGACAGGAATAGAATCTCCTTCTTGTATAAGTGAATCCGCTAAACTAAATAGAGATAATTGTTATATAGGAGCTTTTGCTTATATAGGAGAAAGAGTAGAACTGGGGAATGATGTCGCTATTTATCCTCAAGCTTATGTAGGTGATAATGTAAGTATAGGTGATGGAACAATTATTTACTCCGGCGCAAAGATTTATGCGGGTTGTAAGATAGGACGTAACTGTATTATTCATTCGGGTGCAGTAATTGGAGCAGATGGTTTCGGTTTTGCCAAAGAAGGAAATGAATATAAAAAGATTCCTCAATTAGGTAATGTTATTTTAGGCGATGATGTTGAAGTAGGAGCCAATACAACGATAGATCGTGCCGTTATGGAATCTACTAAAATAGGCAATGGCGTAAAGTTAGATAACTTAATTCAAATTGCCCATAATGTCGAAGTAGGAGAAAATACCGTAATGGCTTCCCAAGTAGGTATTTCCGGTTCAACAAAGATTGGAAATAATTGTGTAATAGCCGGACAAGTAGGCTTAGGCGGACATATTAAAATAGGAGACGATGTAAAAGTCGGCGCTCAGTCGGGAATTATTTCTAATATAGAGCAAGGACGTAATATTATGGGCTCTCCGGCAGTGGATGTAAGATCGTTCTTAAAGTCTTCTGTGGTCATTCCTCATTTGCCTGAGATGAGAAAACAATTGAATACACTCGAAAGAGAAATCGAAAAACTAAAAAAAGAATCCCTATAATTCAATGAAACAAAAAACACTCAACGAAAGCTTTTCTCTAAAAGGAAAAGGACTTCATACCGGTTTAGAAATTGAAATTACTTTTAACCCGGCTCCTGAAGATTACGGATACAAAATAAAGAGAGTCGATTTGGAAAATACGCCTGTAATCAATGCAGTGGCAGAAAATGTTTCCGGAACGCAAAGAGGAACTGTGCTTTCTCAAAACGGAGTTCAAGTAGGGACAGTCGAACATGCTTTAGCGGCTTTATATGCTGCGGAAGTAGATAACTGTCTTATTGAAGTGAATGCTCCGGAATTTCCTATTCTTGACGGCAGTGCTATTGAATATACACAAGCCATTCAAAAAGTAGGAATTAAAGAACAAGAATCTGATAAAGACTATTATATCGTTAAACGTAAAATTGAAATAACAGATGAAGAAACCGGTTCATCTATCGTAATATTGGCGGATGATCATTTTGTTGTAAATACGCTTATCTCTTTTGATTCTCAAATATTAGACAATCAATATGCGACTTTAGAGAGATTATCCGACTTTCCTGAGCAGATTGCTGCAAGTCGCACCTTTGTTTTTGTTCGCGAAGTGGAAGCTTTGATGAATAACGGACTTATTAAAGGAGGAGACTTAGACAATGCGATTGTTATATACGAACGTCAAATGTCTCAAGACCGTTTTAATTCCTTAGCTGATATGATGGGAATTACTTATAAAGATGCTACCCAATTAGGTTATATAATGAATAAACCTTTAGTATTCCCTAATGAACCGGCACGCCATAAGTTATTGGATATTATCGGAGATCTTGCCTTGATTGGGAAGCCTATTCGCGGAAGAATTATAGCAACTTGCCCGGGGCATAATATAAATAATCGTTTGGCACGTATGATCCGTAAGGATATTAAATTAAATGAAGTACAAGCGCCGGAATATGATCCGAATATAGCTCCTTTATTAGATATTAACCGTATCAAAGAATTATTGCCTCATCGTTATCCTTTCTTACTTGTAGAAAAAGTAATAGAAATAGGACAATCTCATATTGTAGGAGTAAAGAATGTATCGGTTAATGAGCCTTTCTTTCAAGGACACTTCCCTCAAGAACCTGTTATGCCGGGAGTATTATTAGTAGAATCTATGGCACAAATAGGAGGATTGCTCGTATTGAACCAATTAGAGGATCCGCACTTGTATTCCACTTATTTTATGAAGATAGACAATGTTAAGTTCCGCCGTAAAGTGGTTCCGGGAGATACTTTAATATTCAAACTATCCCTTATGACGGAGATTCGACGAGGCATTGCCAATATGAAAGGATATTGCTTTGTTGGCGAAACATTAGCATGCGAAGCAGAGTTTATGGCGCAAATAATAAAGAACAAACAAGAATAAACAATGAATACTTCACTCAATTCAATTCATCCTGAAGCAATTATAGGGAAGAATGTAAAGATCGGTACTTTTGTTACAATAGAAAAAAATGTAATAATTGGCGATGATTCGATTGTTTATCCTAACGCAGTCATATTAGAAGGTTCTCGTATAGGAAAAGGATGTCATATCTTTCCGGGTGCAGTTATTGGCGGTATTCCCCAAGACCTTAAATTCAGAGGAGAAGACACGATTTGCGAAATAGGAGATTATACCAGCGTTCGTGAATGTGCAACAATTAATAGAGGAACTGCTTCGAAAGGAAAAACAGTAGTAGGAAGTCATTGTTTATTGATGGCTTATTCACATACAGCGCATGATTGTATATTAAAAGATCATGTTATAATAGGAAATTCAACGCAATTAGCCGGGGAAGTAGAGATAGATGATTATGCTATCTTAAGCGGAGGGGCACTTGTTCATCAGTTTACCAAAATTGGAAAGCACGTAATGATACAAGGAGGCTCTCGTCTTGGAAAAGATGTGCCCCCTTATGTAATTGTAGGTAGAGAACCTGTCACTTATTCCGGAGTAAATAATGTCGGATTAAGAAGAAGAGGATTCACGACCGAACAAATTGCAATGATACAAGAAATATATCGCGTTCTTTATCATTCAGGATTAAATAATACGAACGCAGTAAAAAAAATTAAAGAAATATTTTTACCCTCAAAAGAGCGAGATGAGATTTTACAATTCATAGAAGAATCTCAACGAGGAATCGTAAGAGGCTATTTAGACTAAAACTAAAACAAATTAAAGACAAAAGAATATGGTTTACAGATTTATTATTTTGTCGGATGAATCGGAAGACTTTCGTCGTGATATTACTATCGACTCGGAAGCTACTTTCTTCGACCTACATAATGCTATTCTTGATTCGGTTGATTATGCAAAAGACCAAATGACTTCTTTTTTCCTTTGCAGCGATGAATGGGAAAAACAGCAAGAAATAACCTTAATTGAAATGGATACGGACTCAGACGAAGATACTTATGTTATGGATGCTACCCGTCTGAGCGACTTTTTGGAAGATGAACGCCAAAAACTTCTTTATGTATTTGAATATTTGACCGATCGTTCTTTCTTTATGGAGCTACGAGAAATTATTCCCGGGCAAAGTCAAGATAAAGCGAAGGTTGTTCGGAAGGAAGGAAAAGCTCCGGAACAATTTACTCAATTCGAAGAAGTGGCTCTTCCTGCTACAGACACAACTGTCATGGGAGAAGATTTTTTTGACAATGAGCTTAACTTGGATGAATATGACGAAGAAGATTTTGGGGGCTTAAACGAAGGAAATCCATTCGATAACTATTAATCTTTGAAAAGCTTAATCGTTATTTTAGGATCTACCGGAGTCGGGAAAACACGTTTAAGCTTACGCTTAGCCGAAACTTTCAATACTGCTATTCTTTCTGCCGACTCGCGACAGGTATATAAAGAAATACCTATCGGGACTGCTGCGGCTACTGAAGAAGAAAAGAAACAAGTTCCTCATTATTTTGTAGGACATTTAGGCTTGCAAGATTATTATAGCGCAAGTGAATTTGAAAATGACGTAATAAAAACCCTTGAAACCCTTTTTCAAGAAAAAGAAGTCGCTTTGTTGTGTGGAGGTTCTATGATGTATATCGATGCTGTCTGTAAAGGTATTGATGACATTCCGACTATTGACGAAGAATTGCGCCAAGACTTGAAAAATCTTTATGATCAGGAAGGAATAGAACCCATACGCGAACAACTCCGACTATTAGATCCAGCATTTTATCAAGAAGTCGATTTAAACAATCATAAACGAGTGATTCATGCCTTAGAAGTTTGTCTGATGGCAGACAAACCTTATTCTTCTCTTCGCACTAAAACCGCCAAACAACGCCCTTTTCATATCATTAAAATCGGTCTGACAAGAGACCGGGAAGAACTTTATACCCGAATCAATGCTCGTACAGAAGAAATGATTCAAGAAGGATGGCTGGAAGAAGCAAAAAAAGTCTATCCGCTACGACATTTAAACTCATTGAATACCGTAGGTTATAAAGAACTCTTTCAATATTTTGACGGCAACCTTAGTTTAGAACAAGCTATCGAGAAAATAAAACAAAGCACCCGAATCTATTCCCGAAAACAAATGACTTGGTTCAAACGTGACCAAGAAATCCAATGGTTTCATCCCGATCAGGAAGAAGAGGTCGTGAAATATATCCAAGAAAGACTTTCTTGGTTTAGTTGAAAGTGGAGAAACAGCGTTCGCCCTTAGGCAATTAAGAGAGGAGAGTTTTATTTAAGATTCAACATTTAAGATTTACGACTGGATAGGCTTCGAAGAAGCCGTTTTATTGATTAACCCCTTGTGTAGCTTTAGCGGAACTTGGGGAATATGAAATATCTCTCCCCTTGTGTTTGCCGTAACGTCCACGTTACGGCATGATAAAAACAAAGCTCTTGCTTTGTCGCAAGTGAGGACACTTGCTTTTATCTTTAACGTAGCTAAAAGCTACGCTAAACTTAGGTTTATCAATTAATTTATGTCTTCGACGCTTAATAAATCATAAATTTTCTTTTTGGATTGCTTCACTTCGTTCGCAATGGTGTTTACTGATAACTGTATAAACATTACACATTCAACACTACACATTTTAACTCTCAACTCTCACTTCTCAACTCTCAACTAAAAGTATTCTTTCCTAAAAACTTTATGAACTTTCAACTTTACAAA
>DAIPZW010000002.1:0-16834 GCA_036781965.1 Bacteroidales bacterium | reverse complement strand
TTTCATAGTGTGATTCGTTTTAATAAGTTTTTCAAATTTACTTTATCAGCTATTATATCTTTTAGATTATTAATAGGCACTCGTTCTTGTTTCATCGTATCGCGATAACGGATAGTCACGCAATTGTCATTTAAAGTATCATGATCGATCGTAATACAATAAGGAGTTCCGATAGCATCTTGGCGACGATAACGTTTACCAATAGAATCTTTTTCGTCATATTGGCAATTAAACTCAAACTTCAGTTCATTGATAATTTCACGAGCCTTTTCGGGAAGACCATCTTTCTTTACTAGCGGCAATACAGCCAATTTAATCGGAGCTAAAGCAGGAGGTAATTTCAATACAACGCGTGTATCTCCACCGTCTAAGGTTTCCTCTTCATAGGCTCCTGACAATATACTTAAGAACATACGATCTACTCCGATAGAAGTCTCTACAACATAAGGAGTATAAGATTGATTTAATTCAGGATCAAAGTATTGTAATTTCTTTCCCGAATATTTCTCATGACTTCCTAAGTCAAAATCCGTACGCGAATGGATTCCTTCCACTTCTTTGAATCCAAAAGGCATTTTAAACTCAATATCTGTGGCAGCATTCGCATAATGTGCTAATTTATCATGGTCATGGAAACGATAATTCCCTTCTCCGAAACCTAAAGCCTTATGCCAACTGATACGAACTTGTTTCCAATGTTCAAACCATTTGAGTTCTTCTCCGGGACGAACAAAGAATTGCATTTCCATCTGTTCAAATTCTCGCATACGAAAGACAAACTGACGGGCAACTATCTCATTTCTGAAAGCTTTCCCTATCTGCGCAATACCAAAAGGTATTTTCATGCGACCACTCTTCTGAACATTTAAAAAGTTAACAAATATACCTTGAGCTGTTTCGGGACGAAGATAAATTTTCATCGCTCCATCGGCCGTAGAACCCATTTCTGTTGCGAACATTAAGTTGAATTGACGAACATCTGTCCAATTTTTCGAACCGGATACCGGGCAAACTATTTCATAGTCCAAGATTATTTGTCGAAGTTCTACCAAATCATTTTCATCTAATGCTTTTACAAAACGATTGTGTAGTTCTTCTTTCTTTTTTAAATTTTCTTGTATGCGAGGATTCGTTTCACGAAACATAGCTTCATCGAAATTTTCGCCAAAACGCTTAGTTGCTTTTTCTACTTCCTTATTAATTTTGTCATCATACTTAGCCATTTGATCTTCAATCAAGACATCGGCTCGATAACGTTTCTTAGAATCTTTATTATCTATCAAAGGATCGTTGAAAGCATCAACATGTCCGGAAGCTTTCCAAACAGTCGGATGCATAAATATAGCAGAATCAATACCAACTACGTTTTCGTTGAGTAAAGTCATACTTTCCCACCAGTAGCGTTTGATATTATTTTTCAGTCCTACGCCGTTTTGTCCATAATCATAGACAGCGCCTAGACCATCATAGATTTCTGAGGAAGGAAAAACGAAACCATATTCTTTACAGTGCGAAACTATTTTTTTGAAAACATCTTCTTGCTGAGCCATACGTATATTTAATGTTAAGGATTACTCCTATTATATTATATAATGAAGCCACAAAGATAAATAATTAAAATGAAAATAAGGATTTGGAAGAAAGGAAAAAGCAGAAAGGAGAAAGACTTGACTTTTTTTAATTATTTTCTATTGAGACTGAAAGAATCTGTTCGGCGTTACGTTCACGTGGCTGTTGCCCTGATTATTTGTCAACTTTCAGTCACCTTTTTCATCCTCAAAGGATAAAGCCTCGACCCTCAGAGGATGAAACCCCAACCCTCAGAGGATGAAACCTTGATCCTCTGAGGATAAAAATTGAAGGTAAAAACAAAGCTCCATAACGATTATTTCCTTTTTATCATAATTCAATAATAACATTAAGCTTTCAACTCCACAATCTCCATATCTCGGATAGTTTTGCCGTCAATAACAAAGCGAACGAGGGTTCTTTGCTGATGAAAGCCGAATTTACCGGCTGCACCCGGATTTATGCATAAGACATCGTAGGTTTTATCGTACATAATTTTTAGAATATGCGAATGTCCGCAAACAAAAATAGTCGGATTCAACGATTGAAGCTTTTGTTTGATGTTTGGAGCGTATTTTCCGGGATAACCGCCTATATGAGTCATCAAAACAGAGGTTTCCTCTATCGTGAAAGATAGAAATTCCGGCAATTCCGCCCGTAAATTATAACCGTCAATATTACCAAAAACGGCACGAACCGTTTTTATTTTTTGCAATTTCCTTAATACCTCCTCACTTCCTATATCTCCGGCATGCCAAATCTCATCACAATCAGAAAAATAAGTGATGTATTTTTCATCCCAATAGCCATGTGTATCGGAAAGAAGTCCTATTTTCTTCATAAAACCTTTATTATTACGTGCAAATTTAATACTTTTACCGTCAAAACAGCATTCATGGATCAAAAATATACTTACTTTGAAAGAGATATTAGTTGGCTTTCATTCAATTACAGGGTTTTATTGGAAGCCAAAGAACTTAATATGCCTGTTTATGAACGTTTAAAGTTTCTTTCCATTTATGCTTCCAATTTGGAGGAGTTTTATAAAATAAGAGTCTCGGATCATCGGGAACATATCGTAAAACAAAAGCATGCCAACGAAGAAACTGCGGCAGAAGAATTGATATTATCAAAAATCAAAGAGGAAGTAACCCGTCAGCAAGAGGAATTTGGAGAAATATTCCGTACCATCGTGCAAGGAGAGTTAAGAAAAAAGGGAGTAATCTTATATTTGGACGAAGAACCCTTGCTTACTTATCAGGATTTTATCTATAACTATTTCTATGAAGAGGTTTTTCCTTTCCTCGAACCGGTACTTTTACAAAAAGAGGATATTCGTTTTTTTCTTCGGGACAATCGTATTTATCAATTGGTTCATTTAAAGAAAAAAGAAACCGGACAGATTTTTTATGCAACTATAAAAATTCCGCTTTCTAACCTACCTCGTTTTATAGAACTGCCGAAACAAGATCATTTTTACCATTATCTATTTATCGAAGATATCATTTCTTACAATTTGCCCCATATCTTTATCGGATATGAAGTATTAGGCAGCTATAATATCAAGATTTCCCGCGATGCGGATATATATATTGACGAACAAGCCGACAAAAACATTGTCGAAGACGTCAAAAAAAAAGTAAAAAAACGGAAGATTGGAGATTTGAGCCGTTTTGTTTATGATAAGAAAATGCCAAAAGAATGTTTACAATATCTTTGTGAAGCATTTAATATGTCTGTCCATGATTTAGTACCGGATAATACATATCTCAACTTAGAAGATTTGGTTTATCTCCCTAATCCTATAGGAAAAGAACTGGATGAAGAACCGATTAAACCCATCTCTATCGAAAGATTAGATAAATCTCCATGTTTATTCTCGACCATACAGGAAAAAGATATCTTCTTTAATTATCCTTATCACTCGTTTGATTATTTTATTCGCTTTTTGTCCGAAGCTTCAAATAATCCAAAGGTCAAAGAAATCAAAGTAACCCAATATCGAGTAGCGGAAAACTCCAAAGTAGTCAAGACCTTGATTGATGCAGCCCAACATGGAAAGAAAGTGACGGTATTTGTCGAACTAAAAGCCCGTTTTGACGAAGAACATAATCTATATACGGCTGAAATTATGCAGCAGGCAGGCATAAATATCATTTATAGTATCCCTCGCCTCAAGGTACATGCAAAAACAGCCATAATAATTGAAAAAGCAGACAAGGGAGAAATCAAAAAATACGCCTATTTGAGTACGGGTAACTTTAATGAAACCACCGCTGAAAGGTATTCCGACATGGCTTTAATGACTGCAAATTCAAAATTAACAGACGAGGTCGATCAACTCTTTAATGTATTGGAACTTCGTAATGAACAAATTCAATTCAATAAGCTTTTGGTTGCCCAGTTTAATATGGTTCCTGTTTTAAAAGAGATGATTTCTCGCGAAATAGACCAAGCTCGTAAAGGAAAGAAAGCACATATCATCTTAAAGATGAATAGTCTTCAAGACATTGATATGATTAATGAACTTTATCGAGCAAGTGAAGCCGGAGTCAAGATAGATTTAATTGTGCGTGGCGTTTGTTGTCTGATTCCTAACCAAGCTTATAGTCAAAATATACGGATCACCCGGATAGTTGGTAAGTTTTTGGAACATGCACGCGTATGGTATTTTTATAATGATGGAGAAGAAAATTTATTTTTATCGTCTGCCGATTGGATGACACGTAATCTTCACAAACGAATAGAGACTGCTTTTCCGATCCTTGATGAAAAAATAAAAGAGTTAATCATTCAAATTTTGAACATTCAACTTAAAGACAACGTAAAAGCCTGTTTCATAGACGAACATCTTAATAATATCTTCAAACACAACGATCATTCCGAGAAAGTTCATGCACAACAAGATATTCATAAACTGCTTTTAGGATGAATGGATTTGTTGTTCTGATTATTATCCTTGTTTATTTCGGAATTTTACTTACTATTTCCCATTTTATCGGCAGAAAACATTCCGACAATGCTGCTTTTTTCTTAGGAAATAAAAAGTCTCCTTGGCTGATAGTTGCTTTTGGCATGCTGGGGACTTCACTTTCCGCCACCACTTTTATATCTGTTCCCGGCATGGTAAGGGATTTTGACATGACTTATATGCAAATGGTGTTTGGCTTTCTGTTGGGATATGCTGTCATAGCCTTTGTATTGCTTCCTATCTATTATAAATTGAACTTAACAAGTATATATACTTATTTAGATAAGCGATTTGGCAATTATTCCTATAAGACAGGCTCCGTTTTTTTCCTGCTTTCGCGAACAATCGGAGCTTCTGTCCGACTGTATGTCGCTATTATGGTTTTGCATACCTTTATTTTTTCCGAATGGAACATACCTTTTGCTTTGACTGCTGTTGTTTTTCTAATAATGATTTGGTTATATACTTTCAAAAGTGGTATTCGCACAATTGTATGGACAGATCTTTTGCAAACTTTCTTTTTATTATCGGCATTGATTATGATTATATGGCAAGTTTCAAAAGGACTCGACTTGGATTTCTCCGGCATCGTCACAACAATAAAGGAAAGTTCTCACTCTCGTATCTTTGAATTTTCCGATTGGACTAGTCGTCAGCAATTTTTCAAGCAATTTTTTAGTGGTTGTTTCATAACAATTGTGATGACCGGACTAGACCAAGAAATGATGCAAAAGAACTTATCCTGCCGTAATCTAAAGGAAGCTAAAAAAAATATATGCACCTATAGCCTTTTCTTTGTTCCCGTCAATTTTCTGTTCCTTTGTTTGGGTATTTTGTTATTAAATTATGCCGCTCCCAACGGAATTATTTTGCCGGAAATGGGCGATGAAATCGTACCACAACTAATAACTTCGGGCACATTCGGTTCAATTGCAATTGCATTCTTTATTTTAGGAATCATTGCCGTAACCTTTGCAAGTGCCGATTCGGCTATAACCGGACTTACGACTTCCATTTGTGTCGATTTTTTAGGTATATCCAAACAAAAAGAAAGCAAAGCCA
Source organism: Bacteroidales bacterium (assembly GCA_036781965.1). Taxonomy (GTDB): domain Bacteria; phylum Bacteroidota; class Bacteroidia; order Bacteroidales; family Azobacteroidaceae; genus Azobacteroides. The sequence continues at coordinate 11,232 of DAIPZW010000002.1, read as the reverse complement.
AGCGCACACGTATTTTAGTTCACCTTTTCTTATCCCTCGCTTTCATCGGAATCATTCTTTTGTTTCGGGCGATAAACAACACCAGCGTTATTGACGCTATCTACACCATTGCATCCTATACTTACGGACCTTTACTCGGACTCTTCACTTTTGGTATTCTTTTTAAAAGTAAACCTAACGATAAAGCTGTTCCATATATCTGTATTGCTTCCCCGATTATTTGTTATGTCGCTAACGAAATCCTGAAAAACACCGTAAATTATCAATTTGGATACGAACTATTAATAATCAATGGCGGATTAGTTATGCTTGGTCTGGGACTCGTTTCTATTAAAAAGAAATTGTTACCTTTGCAGAATTGAAAATACATTTAACAATGGAAAAAATACAGATGGTAGATCTTAGTAATCAATACCTTCGTTTACAAGAAAGTATAGATACTGCCATATCAAAAGTACTTATATCCGGACAATACATACAAGGACAGCAAGTAAAAGAGTTTGCCGAAGAATTAGCTGCTTATACCGGTTCTCGATTCGTAATTCCTTGCGGAAATGGAACGGATGCTTTGCAAATAGCTTTGATGTCGCTTGGTCTAAATCAAGACTCTGAGATTTTAGTCCCTGCATTCACTTATGCTGCTACGGTAGAAACCATCGCTTTATTAAACTTAACTCCGGTTTTAGTAGATGTAGATCCTGTTACCTTTAATATAGATGTAAGTAAATTAGAAAGTTACGTCAGCGAAAAGACTCGTGCTATCGTCCCTGTCCATCTTTTCGGACAATCAGCCGATATGGAGCCCATCTTAAAGCTCGCAAAGAAATACAATTTGGTAGTTATTGAAGACAATGCCCAAAGTATCGGCGCAGTTTATACTTTTGAAGACGGAACTAAAGCACAAACCGGAACAATGGGAACGATTGGTACACTTTCTTTCTTTCCTACTAAAAACTTAGGCTGTTATGGAGACGGAGGAGCTATACTTACTCAAGATGAAGACTTAGCAGAAAAGCTAAGAATGATCACTTCTCACGGACAAATTCAGAAATATAAACATCAAATAATAGGCGTAAATTCTCGTTTAGATACTATTCAGGCAGCAATACTGTCCGTAAAATTAAAACAGTTGGATCATTTTATTGAAGCACGAAGAAAAGTCGCCGAAAAATACTATCAAGGATTAAAGGAACTGGATCATTTACTGACTCTTCCTAGTGTGGCTGAATATTCTACACATGTTTATCATCAATTTACCATTGTAGTAAAGGACGGACATAGGGATAATCTCAAAGAATATTTACAAAAGAAAGGGATCCCTAGTATGATCTATTATCCAATACCCATGCATCAGCAACCAGCCTTTAAGTATGTGGCTCGTAAGATAGATTCATTGGAAGTTTCCGGACAACTCTGTCAGTCGGTGCTTTCTTTGCCTATGCATACCGAAATGACTGACGAACAAATCGAAACTATCATTGAAACCATCCGAGAATATGGAAGAAATTAAGATACATCCTACCGCGATTATAGATGAAGCTGTCCACATAGGAGAAGGAAGTCAAATTTGGCACTTTACACATGTGATGACAGGGGCTATAATTGGCAAGAAATGTATTTTAGGTCAAAATGTATTTGTCGGAAAAGATGTTTGTTTAGGTAATGGCGTGAAAGTACAGAACAATGTTTCTATCTATTCCGGAGTAACTTGCGAAGACAATGTGTTTTTAGGTCCGAGTTGTGTATTTACTAATGTAATCAACCCTCGAAGTTTTATAGAAAGGAAAGAAGAATTTCGACCTACCTTAATAAAGTGCGGAGCTTCCGTAGGTGCTAATGCAACTATCCTTTGTGGAGTTACGATTGGGGAATATGCTATGATAGGTGCCGGTTCTGTGGTTACGAAAGACGTTCCTCCTTATGCACTTGTCGTAGGAAATCCCGCCAAAGAGATAGGAACGGTCGATAAAGAAGGGAATACGCAAAAATAAACAAGAGAGGTTTCCGAAGAAACCCCTCTCTGTATTCTTTATACGCCTCGTTCAGCCATTAAGATTTGGATTTCACTCTCATTGATCCCTACCATAGCTTCACCTAAATCGGCAGAAATCTCAGCCAATAGTTTAGGATTATCATAATTGGCAACAGCTTCAACAATTGCCTTAGCACGTCTGACAGGATCTCCGGATTTGAAGATACCGGAACCGACAAATACACCTTCAGCCCCTAATTGTCTCATAAAAGCCGCGTCAGCTGGAGTAGCAACTCCGCCGGCTGAGAAATTAACTACCGGAAGTTTACCTGTTTCATGGACTAATTTAAGTAGATCATAGGGAACTTGAAGTTCTTTAGCGGCATGATACAATTCATCTTCGTGCATTACTTGCACTTTTCTGATTTCCGAAGTAATAGACCGCATGTGTCTTACGGCTTGAATAACATCCCCTGTTCCGGCTTCGCCTTTTGTTCTAATCATAGAGGCACCTTCAGCAATACGACGAAGAGCTTCGCCCAAGTTTCTGGCTCCGCAAACAAAAGGAGTTTTGAACTTAGTCTTATCCACGTGATATTTATCATCAGCAGGGGAAAGTACTTCACTTTCATCGATATAATCAATGCCTAAAGCTTCTAAGATTTGAGCTTCAACAAAATGTCCGATACGTACTTTAGCCATTACCGGAATTTTCACGGCATCTTGTATGCTTTTAATCATTTTAGGGTCGCTCATACGAGAAACTCCGCCGGCTACACGTATATCTGCCGGAACTCTTTCTAATGCCATCACGGCTACAGCCCCTGCATTTTCAGCGATACGAGCTTGTTCGGGAGTGACAACGTCCATGATAACTCCTCCTCTTAATGATTGAGTCAATTCAAAGTTTACTCCAAATAAATTTGATTTTTTTTCTGTTTGCATAGCTTTTATATTAAATTGTTTTTACGGGGGACAAAAATAAACTATCTTTGGACTGTATTTGTATTCCAGATTTAATAAATAAAACTAGTCCAGATGCTACGCCCTTGGTTATTACAATTGAAAATAGATGATACACTGTCAAAAGCAATCTATGTACAGATTGCGGATGAAATCATACATTATATAAAGAACGGCACATTGAAAGCCGGAGAAGCCTTGCCCGGAACCAGACAAATAGCATCTTCCTTGAAAGTCAATAGAAATACGGTGATTCAAGCCTTTGAAATCTTATTATCCGAAGGATGGGTGGTATCTAAAGAGCGTAAAGGAAGCTATGTATCGGACAAACTTCCTTCTATTATCCCTTTAAGAAGAAGGACAAACGCCGAACCTCAACCCAAGAAGGAAACAACCGCAGGGGATCTTATTTTCTTTGACGACGGGCTGCCCGATAGTTCTTGTGCGCCTATTAATGAGTTGGCTAGATCCTACAGAAGAATATTTGCAAGGAAAGCAGCCTCCATTATAAACCGAACCAGTGAATTTGGAAATATCAGATTCCGAGAAGCAATCTCTAAAATGCTGAATCATAATAGAAGCATGAACACTTCGGCTCAGCAAATTTGCATTACGCGAGGAAGCCAGATGGCTTTCTTCCTTACAGCTCAATGTTTATTATCCAAAGGAGATGTCGTATTGGTCGAAAATCCGGGTTTTAAGCCTGCTTGGGAAACTTATCGGCATGCCGGCGCCACTCTGATCCCTATTTCTGTGGATGAAGAGGGTATCAACATCGAAGAAATAGAAAAAGCTTTGAAAATATACCCTGTCAAAGCGATACATATCTCTCCTCATCATCAATATCCTACTACAGTTACGCTAAGTCTCGGTCGCAGGCTTCAACTTATCGAGCTTTCCAACCAATATTCCTTTACTATCATCGAAGATGACTATGATAATGAATATCATTTCGGTCAACGTCCCATTATGCCCGTATCAGCTTATGAAGGATTCCATAATTATATATATATAGGTACGATGAGTAAGCTGATTGCTCCCGCAATTCGAGTAGGATATATCTACAGTTCGTCCGATTTCATCGAAAAAGTAGGACAATTAAGGAAGATCGTAGATATACAAGGAGACAGTATCATGGAAGAAGCCATTTTGGAACTAATAAACACGGGAGACATCAGCCGACACAAGAAAAGAATGGTAAACTATTACGCAGAAAAACGGGATTTCTTCACATCCCTACTAGAACATTACTTAACAGACAAAATATCCTACACTATCCCCGACGGAGGACTGGCATTTTGGGTTCGACCCCTCGAAAACAAAGATTTATTTAAGATAAAAGAAATGACAAGCCTGAAACGTGTCAGCTTTTATACGCCCGACCGATTCAGCTTCGAGACAGCTACGCAAGGACTCCGCTTAGGTTATGTTTCTCTCCCGAAAGATAAGTTGGAAAAAGGAATAGAAATTTTGAGCAGATACTTATAAGGAGCAAGCAATTTAAGATTTAAGATTGGATAAGCGTTTTCTTTCTCCTTTCTGCTTGTTCCCTGTTCCTTTCTGCTTGTTCCTTTCTCCTTTTTTTCGGATATATCCGAAAAAACACCCTTTATATTTTAAAATTCATTAGGCATATTAAATTTGAGTTGCGAACTCGATCGATTTGAGTTCAGAACTCGATCGACTTGAGTTCAGAACTCAAAAAAAATATAAGCTTTGTTTTTTCTTAGATAAGTAATATTTTGGAATATATGAAGGATATTTTGGAAAAAATACCTCTCCCCCCTCTCCACAAGGAGAGGGAGCTGAAACAAAGTTTATACAAAAAGTCTCTCTCTTGTAAGGAGAGGGATTTAGGGTGAGGAATCTTAAATCTCAAATTGCTTGTTCCTTATAAGAAGAGCATCGCCTCATCTTTCAGGAGATTGGGCAATTCTATGCCGCGATGTTGCAAACTCATTAGCCATCCGGGCACATCCGACTCCAGCATCGTATGGAATACTTCGGCAAACTCGGCAATTTCTTGTTCCGAATAGCTGTCCGCAGGGCGGTTTTTATAAATATCCAGCTCTTCGTCGTCATAATATTCGACATTTAGCCCAATAGGTCTCTTAGGCAGTCCATGTTCGCAGACTTCGTGTTCGCCACAACAGGTTTCTTCTTCGTTTATCGGGGTCGTGGGATAGGATTTATCCTTATCCGATTGAAATAAATTCTTTAGTTTCATTGTTTTATTCCTTATTAATAATAAAACCGGCGGTTTCCAGCTCATTCCAAAAGGCGGGATAGGATTTAGAAACCACATCGGGTTGGTCGATACGGATTATTTCTTTTTTCATACTTATCGGAGCGAAAGACATAGCCATTCGGTGGTCGTCATAAGTCCTTATTATCGGATTTTCTTCCGCCCCTGTTCGCCCGCCTTCCCAAACAATCGCGTCGGAAGATAGGCATAATAGATAGCCCAAACGGTTCATTTCTTGTTTTAAAGCCGCCAATCGGTCGGTTTCTTTGATACGCAAGGATTGAATTCCTGTCAATCGGAAAGGAATATCCAGCATACAGCAAGAGACAACCAGCGTCTGCGCCAAATCGGGCTGATCTTTTAAATCTATTTCTATTTTCTCCGGGTATAGGACGGTCTTTTCTTTTTTTATTTTTATCCCTTCGGGCAAATAAACGGTCTCGACCCCTAAAGGCTCAAAGTAGTCTGCGAGTTTAGCGTCTCCTTGCAAGCTTTTTTGCTTTAGCCCCTTCAATATAACTTCTCCCTCGCCCAAGGCAAGCATTTCGTACCAATAAGAAGCCGCCGTCCAATCACTTTCGACCGAAAAAGGAGTCGGTTTATACACTCCCGAAGGAACTGATAAAGTATTTCCCTGACAATTTACCTCTACTGCGAAAGCTTTCATCAAAGAAATAGTCATATATATATAAGGAGTAGATATCATTTCGCCTTGCAAATGCAGCCTTAAACCCTTTTCCATCGTAGGGGCAAGCAGTAAAAGGGCAGAGATATACTGCGAACTGACCGAAGAATCAATCCTAATCTCTCCGCCAAGCAGTTTTTTTCCGTGAATAAGCAGCGGCGGATAATTTTCATGCTCCAAATAGGTGATTTCAGCCCCTAAACTCCTCAAAGCATCCACTAAAATTCCAATCGGACGGTATTTGCTTCTCGCCGTTCCTGTCAAAATCCGGGATTCGCCCTGCGTAGCAAGATAAGCAGTAAGAAAACGCATGGCTGTTCCTGCCGCCCCTGCGTTTATTTCCTTTTCATAAGAAGAAAGAGCCTTTTCCATCACTTTTGTATCCTCGCTATCCGAGAGATTTTCTATCAAACAGGGATTTTCACTTAGTTTATTCAACAATAAAAGCCGATTTGAAATGCTTTTCGAGGCAGGTAATTGAATACTTGCCCTAATAGACTTCGGCGCTTTCAGGGAATAAATCATGATTGTTTCGCTTTTCCTAATTTATCCAACCTCAGAAGACCGGCAGATAGTATGGGAATGATTGAACATACCATAATATAGAGATAGAATTCGGTATATCCGCCCAATTCTGTCAGTATCCAGCCCGAAGGCAACTTAGGAAGCATCAAGCCTGCCGCCATAAAACCTGTACATAAGGCATAATGGGTGGTTTTGTGCTCGCCTTCTGCGAAATACATCATGAATAGCATATAAGCTGTGAAGCCAAAACCGTAGCCAAACTCTTCTATTACGATACATGAACTGATAACCCACAGATTAGTCGGCTGAACGTATGCCAAATAAATATAAACGGCAGAAGTTAAAAGCATAGTCAGCATCATAGGCCAAAGCCATTTCTTCAATCCTCCCTTTGCCGCCAAGACTCCGCCTAGTATCCCTCCGGCTACCATGCCTATTATTCCGTAAACTCCGGTCACTTGTCCGACTGTGTCCATTTCCAATCCCAATCCGCCCTCCGAAATGGGAGTATTAAGGAATGGAATTTTCAATACTTGCAGTTGAGCTTCCGCAATTCGGTATGTCAGCAGAAAAAAGAGGGCTGCGCCAATCTGTTTCTTTGCAAAAAAGGTCTTGAATGTCAAGACAATCTCCCGCCATATACTTTTGAAATCCTGAGATTCGCCCGAAACATCCGCTTTTGGTCTAGGAAGTATAAAATGATGATAGATATAAAGCCCCAAAAACAGTCCGCCGGCAATTAAAAAAGTAATCATCCAAGCCAAAGCAACCTTTCCGGTGGCCTTTTGAAGGTAGCCCGCCAGCATGACAAGCCCTCCTTGCACGAAGATATTACCAAAACGGTAGAATGTGCTTCTTATCCCTACAAAGAAAGACTGTTTGGACTTGTCCAGCTCTAATAAATAGAAACCGTCGGCCGCTATATCGTGGGTGGCAGAGGCAAAAGCAATCAAGAAACCAAATGCAATAGTGGCTTGAATATAGAAATCGGTCGGAATAAAGAATGCCATTGCTGCTAATCCCGTTCCCATCAGTAGCTGCATACTTAATATCCACCAACGTTTCGTTTTCAAAATATCAACAAAAGGACTCCATAGGGGTTTTATTACCCAAGGCAGACTCAGCCAACCGGAATAAAAGGTAATCCGGGCAATATCCATTTTCATGGAAGTAAACAAAGCGACTATTAGAATAGTAACTATTGCATTGGGAAGCGCTTCCGTGAAATAAAGCGACGGAATCCATGCCCAGGGATTACGTTTTTTCATTCGTATCTCTTTTCTAATTGGGTTCCGGGGAAGTAATATTGTAGAATATCTTGATATGAGTATCCTTTTTCCGCCATCATCGCCGCACCTATTTGACAAAGACCTACACCATGACCCCATCCTTTTCCGTAAAGTCTGAAAGAGGTAGGAATCTCCCCTTCGTTTTCAAAAATCTTATCGACTTCGAAGGCAGAACTATATAAATGTGTTTCGGATAAAACCCTTCGGATGAAAAGTTCCTTGCCTATCACCTTCTCCATCTTAGTTCCAACAATCTTTAAACGGGTTATACGTCCGGATTTTCCTCTTTCAATCGGAATTAAATCCTTTATCTCACCAAAGTCCCAGCCTGAGTTGTCTCGAATAAGCTTTGCGAGCTTCTCTTGTGTTACTTCTACTTTCCAACGATAGAAGTCTCCCGTCTCCTGATCATAGTTATTTAAAACCTGAGAAAGTATTTTTTCATCATTTGTATGGCAAAAAGGGTCAGTTATGGATACTAAATAAGGATGATGAACAGGTTCCCAAACATTTTCAAAGTCTTCCGTCTTGCCTCCGCAGCATTTGGAGAAACGGGTGTCGCATATTTCGCCTTGATAAGTTAGGATTTCTCCACAGGTTTCCTGGACTACTTTCTTAACTGCGGGTGTATAAGCACGGGTTATCCCTTGATACCTTTGACAATGGTCGTCTGCACAGACATCAAAAAGGGAATGATCTTCCCGGTCATACCATTTAATATATTCTTCGCCTGTTTCTATCACAGAGGAATAGTTTTTATTGATCTGCAAAGCCTTTTCTTTCTGAGCTAATAACCATGTACGCGAAATTACGGCATGCGCTTTCAGAAATTCTAAGGCACTAGTCGCACTCATTTCGGATGAAATCACACTTACGAGGTATTCTTCTATCGAAACAGTGTTTATCAAGGTCTTTTGTCCCTCGTTTTCTATGATTTCAAAGTCTCCGTTGAACGTTTGATTCTCTTTCCTTTCCCAATGAAAGTCTATTCCGATAGGAACATCATAGATAGTGAAAGAACCATCCGAGTTTCGATCCACTTTAATCTCAGGTGCAGTTATAATTCCTACTTTTATTTCCGGTATATTCATAGTTACAGTGTTATTTGAGTGTATATCTCTTCTATAAGTTCTTTATTCATTTTATTATAATCTTCTCGACGGGGCGTAATAAACATTCCCGACATATCTATAGTCCCCGGAGATATCAAAATCTTACCCTCTCCCAGAAAAAATTGGCTTGGACGATGGGCTTTACGAGGGAAAAAGATCAATGTCCAGCTTCCCTCTTTGAAAAAACAGATCGCATTGAGCATCCATTCGCCTTCAAATTCCATGACCGAAGCATATTCTTTCCAAAGTTTCTTCTCTACAAAGTAAATCAACCAATCAGCCGATGAACTTTCCAGGACTAAACAAGTGCGCAAATAATCTTTCAGAGAATATAAGCGATTGGAATCTTCATTGAATAGTTCCTCTTTCTCGACTTGCTTAATCTCTCGCTCCACAGGAAGAATATCTTGCGGAACAGCTTGGAAATGCATGTGATCAGGTATGGAAGCTCCTGCTCCGGGACCATTATATATAATGGTATAACCTCCTAAATCATGAGCCAAAGCAAGTATATCTCCCAGACGAGCTTTCAATCCCTGTTTTAGATGTTCTTTTTCGGCAATAGTAAAGTGTTTTTCCAAAATAGGATAGGGATTGACCATAATATCATACTTATTCTGATAGACAATTGCCTTTTGTTGTTCATTACGATATTTTTCGCACAAAGGACAATGCTCTCCATAAACAGGCGCAGTGCTTGTCTTTGCCGTTGTAGAGAGAATACGCGCAGGATTGTGCTGCACATAGACTTGAAAATCATGAAAAGAAAAAGAGTTAAGCTCTACTTCTTTCAGTTTTTCGTGATTTTGAGCAGCCAACTCCCATTTTGTTGTCTGTTCTTCAAAGAATGTGTCTAGTTCTACCATTTCTATTTATCTTCCTCCTTGTCGTCTTCGTATTTCTAGTGTACGCAGACGATCTTTATATTGGTTGTGTCTATTAATCTGGTCAATATTTAGGCTAGAATCCGTATTTCCCTCCCATCTACGACAGAGATATAAGGGTTCATAAATACGATGAATCTGATAACGATGCGTTATTTCCAAACACATAGCATAATCTTCGCCATAACTAACATTTGGAAATTTAATTTCTCTTGCTAAAGGCGTATAAAAGGCTCTTGGCGCTCCCAAACCATTTATTCGAAGCATATTATTTCTCCCATTTTCCGGTGTCCATTCCTTATGATCAATGATGCCGGGTGGTATTTCTTTCATATCAAAATCAACCATTTGATAAGAACCAATAAGCATGGGACAATTACTTTGCCGAAAACCATCAACTATCTTCTGTAAAGTATTGGAATCAATATATAAATCGTCACTGTCTAACTGAATAGCGAACCGTCCGCAAGACAAATCCATCAAAGCTTCGTTCCAACATCCACCGATTCCTAGATCAGTTCTTTCAGGAATAATTATATGCAAACGGTCGTCCTTTTGTTTCAAAGTATGTAATAGGTCTGTTGTTCCATCGGTCGAATAATTATCTACCACAATCACGTTAAACGGAAAATCTGTTTGTTGGGATAATGCCGATTTCACTGCATCTTTTATGGTTCGTTTCCTATTCTTGACAGGAATAATAACAGAAGCCTCAACAGGAAAGTCACCTTGAGCTAAATCAAGGGTGTGAAAGCAAGGCTCCAGGTAAGCTCCAATCTTTTTCAGGTGAAAAGAACAAGCCTCTTCCATTTCTATTTGAACGTCCCTATTGCGTGGATTGACATAATCGAATTGTTTCTGTCCGGAAGCCCGAAAATCTTGCTCAAGTTCTTTATATAAGCAAGCTTTAATATGAAAAAAGTCGGAAATTCGAGACACAGCCAAGCGCAGAGCATATAAACCGGCATATTGACAGGACTTATCAATTTGCTGAACCGCTTCTTTCAATACGGATGTTCTATATAACAGAATAGCTCCGAAGTCAAAATCATCACGAAGACAACCTTCTTCGTAATCATTCACGGGATAAGGAAGCATTTGTTCTCCGATTACTTTAAAACGATCGGAATATACCATGCCTGCTCCCGACTTTTCAGCCGTTTGAAGCATTTGCTCTTCTCCATATTCTATCCATTCGACAGTTTCGCTGTGAGTATAGACAAAAACATAGTCCGTCCCGATGGATTCGATGATTTTCTTCAGTTCTTCAACACAGCAAAGATTAAATTCTCCATGCTTTATATGAGTTACTTTTGACATATATTTTATTTTTGCTTTCAAAGGTACGGAAAATTCAGTTATCAGTCATCAGTTAGCTATTATCAATTTTAGAATTCTTCTTTTTCTCCTCTCTCAAAACCTTTATTTTTTGACAAAGAGGTGTCTTCTTGAAAGAAAAATACTTGTTTCCCAAAACATTCCCATTGTTTTAAAATTTATTCCTAACCCATTCAAAAAAAGATTGGTTATTTTAAAATTTACATGTACAAGTAAGTT
>DAIPZW010000001.1:10856-17662 GCA_036781965.1 Bacteroidales bacterium | reverse complement strand
GCTATTAAGTTCAAACATTATGCTGCTTAATTTTGCTTAGTTACTTAATTAAATAATATAGAGTTAACTTCCGGGCGCAAAGATACAAAAAAACGCTTACGTTTTTTTAATTGAGAGTTGAGAGTTGAGAATGGAGAGTTTTATTTCAGATTCAATATTTCAGATTTAAGATGGGATAAGCATTCCTTTCGCCATTCTTCACTCTCAATTTTCCAAAATATTACTTATCAAGAAAAAACAAAGCTTATATTTTTTATATACTAGGAAAACATAAAAATAGAAAGGGTATTTTTTCGGATATATCCGAAAAAAAGGAGAAAGGAACAAGCAGAAAGGAACAGGGAACACTTATCCAATCTTGAATATTAAATATTGAATCCGGAATAAGTATTATCCAATCGTAAATCGTAAATCTAAAATCGTAAATAAAACTCATTCTTTCTCCTTTTCCCTTTCTCCTTTCTCCTTTTTTTGTATCTTTGTCCCATGCAAACGATAAATTTTCATTTGGCTTATTTGCTAATTTCCTATGAATGTGTAATTATTCCGGGATTCGGTGCATTCGTAACTTTTTCTGCCTCTGCCAAGAAGGAAGAAAGGAGTGAAATGTGGCATGCGCCTAAGCAATGGATAGGATTTAACGAAACCATCCGGCATAATGACGGCTTGCTTGCCAATTCGATAGCCAAAGAAAAAAATGTATCCTACAAAGAAGCAACTATTCTTATTAATCAATACGTAGATCAGCTTGAAGAGGCGCTTTCGTCGGGAGAGTTTGTCGCGATTCCTTTTGTCGGCTCTTTTTCTCTTCATCCCAATCGGAGTATAGAGTTCAAACCGGCTGTTCAGCCCAGTTGCAGTTTGAGAAATACAGGTTTTTCCAATTTCTATTTCCCTTCTTTGAGCGAAATTGAGAAAGAAAGAAAGCAAGATAAACCGGAAACCGTTATCCCCAAAGTGCGTACTTATGCCTATATCAAGCGTGCCTGCATAACTGCGGCGGCTGTGGTTGCATTGTTTGCGGTTACGATTCCGACCAATGATTATCTTTCTAACAATGGAGTGCAAAATGCCGGCATGGTTTCACTTCCTGCCGTGAATATGGAACCTGCTGCTCCGGAAGAAGGAGTTTCTAATGCGATCATACTTCCTGTTCAAAAAGAAGAACCGAAAACAGCGATCAATCCGGCAAATATCCGCTATTATTACATAATCGTTTCCAGTCTTCCCAATCGTCCTTTAGCAAAACAACGGGCATTGGAAATCAAAGAACAAATGCTTTTCCAAGCAGGCGTGGTAAGTAGCGACGAAAAACATAGAGTTTACGTAAATCGCTTCGAAGACAAAGAAGAAGCTGAGGCTTTCCTGCAAATTTTCCGCCAGGCTTATCCAAAACACCAGAATGCTTGGTTGTTAAGTCAGAAAGGTTGATAAGGAGAAAGCAGAAAGAAAATTAATTTACGATTTTAGATTTACGAATTACGATTTAATCAGCACGTCGAAGACGTGATTTTTTTGATTAACCCCATGTGTAGCGAAGCGGAACTTGGGGAAAGAAGGAAATGAAAGGTTCTTCACTCTCAATTCTCAACTCTCAACTCTCCATTAAATAATAATTTCGCACCAATTCCCTAAATTCCGGAGTATAGGTATGTCTTTGCTTTTCGATATAGAGGACGTTTTTCGTAATATCCATCTTAATATAGGAATAAGATAGTAAAACCCGCTTGGGATGTAGGCTATTTCGGGTGGGATATACCTTTGTCAGTTCATTTAAATAGAAATGATGAGCTGTGGCGATATTATTTATTTCGGCATAAGCATCGTAGGGGAGGATAAGAGTGATTTTTCCATTGGGATTCAAGATATCCGCACTTTTTGCTATCAAATCTTCAAATTTTAATGAGTCATTGTGCCGCGCTTGATTCTTCTGTTGGGAAGGAGATTTCAAGGAATCGGAGAAATAAGGCGGATTGCTGACAATCAAATCATACTTTTGGGCAGGGAAATAGTCTTGCAGAGAAGTATGATAGGCGTGGAGGCGAGCGGAAAAGGGAGATTGCTCGAAATTAATAGCAGTCTGCCGAAAAGCACCCTCGTCTATGTCGATAGCATCGATAAAAGCTTCGGAACGTTGCGCCATCATCAAGGAAATAAGCCCCGTTCCGCTTCCGATGTCTAATATACGCTTGTCGGCGGACTGAATTTTCGTCCATGCGCCTAATAAAACGCCGTCGGTTCCTACTTTTAGGGCGCATAAATCCTGATATACGGTAAATTGTTTGAAACGAAAAAAGGAATTCGACATAGACATTACTTTTTATTCCGCTTGGGAAACCAGCCTTTCTCGACTCTTTTCTTTTGTTGAAAGACTTCTCCGATGCTCCAAAAGGACGAAAATCCGAAGACTCCGCATAGCGCAGACAGGATCATGTTTTCAATATAAAAAGTGCCGGCTATCCCGATAATGCCAAACAATAGAAATACCCACCAACAGCGCGTACCGAAATAATATTCGGCTTTGATTACCAAAGGATGAAACAATCCGATGACAAGGAAAGTACATAAGCCGATGATAAAACCTTCTAAATGATAAGATGATATGAATTCCATAAAAAATGATGCTTAAAAAGAGGAAACAAAGGTAAGATAAAAAGAAGATTCCTCAACAAAATCATTAGAAGAGCTCGAAAAATCCCCATTTTTAGGTATTTGTATATAGAAACTAATTGAGTTATCTTTGCAAGATTGATTATTTGAAGATATGAATAAGCACAAATCGGGAAGATATACGGAAAACGACAACATGAGTCGCTTGATTGGCGACAATCCCACGACTTTGTTAGTATTAAGCCGCTTGGGTGTTCCATTAGGCTTTGGAGAAAAGACAATAGGTCAGGTTTGTCAGGAAACGAGGACGGATACTAATACTTTTTTGGCAATCGTCAATCTGTTATTATTTGATATAAGGGATAGCTCCTCTAATATTTCGTTGGTAACAGTGATGAGATTTCTTCATAATTCCCATGTTCATTTCTTAGAATACCGACTTCCTCACATTCGGAAGCAATTAATTGATATTTTAGACCCTGAACAGAAAGAATTGAACCGAGCCGTTATGGGATATTACGATGAATACATCTCGGAGATTACTAAACACATGAATTATGAGGAAGAAGTGGTCTTTCCTTACGTTTCTTCTTTGATAAAAGGCGAACATAAAGCTAAGCAAAGCATACAAAGTAAGCAGCATAACCTGGTTGAAACTAAATTGACCGAGTTTAAGAATATCCTGATTAAGTATTATCCCGCCAAAAGTAGTGAAGCGCTAAACACAGTCCTGTTGGAAATATTTAGTTGCGAGAAAGATTTGGCCGCACACAATACAATTGAAGACGAATTATTTATGCCTCGCGTCATTGCTTTGACAGAAAAGAAAGAAGATACGGAACAGTTGTCTCTGAGAGAGAAAGAGATTATTGTTTGCGTAGCGAAAGGGATGACAAACAAGGAAATCGCCCAAGTACTCTTCATATCTACGCATACAGTCATAAGCCATCGCCGGAATATTTCCCAGAAATTGGAAATCCACAGTACCGCCGGTCTGATTATTTATGCAATTGTAAATAAATTGGTAGAGATTGAGGATATTAAACCGATGTAAGCAGGTCAATCCATTCTATTTTTATAATCTTCGTAGGTATAGCGGCGGAAAGTATTGGCTTCTCCGTCTTTAGTCCAAATACAAAGATCAGGATGAGGGATTCCGTTGAACATATTCGTCTTAACGACCGTATAATGAATCATATCTTCAAAAATAATCCGGTCGCCTATCTCTAAAGGTTTGTCGAACGACCAATCTCCCATAAAGTCTCCGCTCAGACAAGAGTTGCCCCCCAAGCGATAAACGAACTTTCCGTCAGCATTCTGGTTTGCGTCCCTCACAATCGGTTTATAAGGCATTTCTAAACAGTCGGGCATGTGGCAAGTAAAGGAAACATCAAGGATTGCCGTCTTGATTCCTTGATTTTCTACAATATCAACCACAGAAGAAAGCAAGACTCCCGTCTGCCAAACGAATGCTGCTCCGGGTTCAAGGATTATTTCCAAATGGGGATACTTTGCTTTGAACTGTTTAAGTAATCCGATCAAATGTTCAACGTCATAATCTTTGCGAGTCATTAGGTGTCCTCCGCCCATATTCAGCCATTTTATCTGAGGAAGCAGGTCTCCGAACTTTTCTTCTACGGCTTTTAAAGTATTTTCCAAAGCATAGGAATTAGATTCACAGAGTGTATGGAAATGTAAGCCTTCCACCCCTTCAGGAAGTTCTTTTCCGAGTTCATCTCTTACGATTCCTAAGCGAGAACCCGGTGTAGCCGGATTATAAAGATCAGTTTCTACTTCCGAATATTCGGGATTAATGCGCAGTCCGCAGGATATTTTAGTCGGATTGTCCAAAGTATCCTTATAAAAACGATGAAATTGACTCAAGGAATTAAATGTAATGTGCGAACTACAGACTTTAATAGTTGGAAAATCCTTTTCCGTATAAGCCGGAGAGTATGTATGCGCCTTATTTCCCATTTCATTGAAAGCTAATTGCGCTTCCCACGGGGAACTAGCCGTTGAATATTCGACATACTCCTTTATAATTGGAAATACCTTCCACATGGCAAAAGCTTTGAACGCCAAAATAATATTAACTCCGGCTCTCTCCTTGACAGACTTTATCAAAGATAGGTTTTTGCGCAATAAGTCTTCCTCTATAATATAAGAAGGAGAAGCTATTTGCTTAAAATCAATCATAACGACTTATATAACGATATTAACAATCTTATTCGGCACCACGATAACCTTCTTAGGCGTTTTTCCTTCCATCCATTTTTGAGAATCTTCGTGCGCAAGGGTGATTTTCTCTATTTCCTCTTTAGGCATATCAGCCGGAAAATCTAAGGTAAAGCGAGTTTTGCCGTTAAAAGAGATACTATAAGTAATTGTACTCTCTTTCAAGTAATCTTCATTAAATGTAGGGAAACATGCATCAAAGATAGTTCCCGAATTACCTAAATCATGCCACAATTGTTCCGATATAAATGGAGCAAAAGGCGCTAAAGTGATAATTAAATCCTGAAGAATAGCACGTTTGTTGCATTTCAAGGCAGTTAAGTCGTTTACACAAATCATAAAAGCAGCCACAGAGGTATTGAAAGAGAAGTTTTCCACGTCCTGCGACACTTTCTTTATCAATTTATGCAATGCCTTCAACTCTTCGGGCGTTGGTTGATCCTCACTTATCGTCAATTCTTCCTTATAAAATAGGTTCCAAAGTTTACGTAAGAAACGAGATACGCCATCAATCCCTTTGGTGTCCCAAGGTTTCGATTGTTCCAACGGACCTAAGAACATTTCATACAAACGTAAGGTATCTGCACCGTACTTTTCTACGATGTCATCGGGATTAACTACGTTAAACATGGATTTAGACATCTTTTCTACCGCCCATCCGCAGATATATTTTCCGTCTTCCAAGATAAATTCCGCAGTATTAAACTCAGGTCGCCAAGCACAAAAGGCTTCTGTGTCCAAAATGTCGTTCGTAACTATATTTACATCAACATGAATTGGAGTAACATCGTATTGATCTTTCAAGTTAAGGCTTACAAATGTATTGGTGTCCTTTATCCGATACACAAAGTTGCTTCGTCCTTGAATCATTCCTTGATTAATCAACTTTTTGTAAGGTTCGTCCTCGCAAACGGTGTTTATGTCGAATAGAAACTTATTCCAGAATCGACTATATATAAGGTGTCCTGTCGCATGTTCCGTACCTCCTATGTAAAGATCTACGTTGCGCCAATATTCATTCTTATCTTTTGAAACCAATGCTTGATTATTATGCGGATCTTCATAGCGAATGTAATAAGCCGAAGAACCTGCAAAGCCCGGCATCGTATTTAATTCCAAAGGAAATCCTTTATATGTCCAGTCTTTTGCTCTTCCTAAAGGAGGTTCTCCCGTTTCTGTAGGAAGATACTTATCCACTTCAGGTAATTTAATGGGAAGATCGGCTTCATCTACCGCATAAGGCATACCATCCTTATAATAAATCGGGAAAGGTTCGCCCCAATAGCGCTGACGACTAAAGATTGCATCGCGCAAACGATAATTAGTCTTGATTCTTCCTAGTTCTTCTTCCTCTATATACTCTTTAGCTTTCTGAATTGCTTGTTTTACTGTCAAGCCGTTCAAGAATCCGGAATTAATCATAATGCCTTCTTTGGCATCAAAACTTTCTTCCGATACATCTGCTCCTTCAATCAAAGGGATAATTGGTAGATTGAAATGCTTTGCAAAGGCATAATCTCGACTATCATGGGCAGGTACAGCCATAATTGCTCCGGTTCCATAACCGGCAAGTACATAATCGGAAATCCAAATAGGAATGGTCGTTCCGCTAACCGGATTAATAGCATAAGAGCCCGAAAAAACTCCGCTTACTCTGCGATCTGCTATCCTTTCTCGCTCTGTTCTTCTCTTAACGCCTTCTAAATATTTCTCTACTTCCTCTTTCTGTTCAGGAGTAACTATTTCACATACATATTCCGACTCCGGAGCTAACACCATAAAGGTTACTCCGTAGATAGTATCGGGGCGAGTGGTGAAGACAAGGACCTCCCCCTTGCCCCCTCCCAAGGAGGGGGTATTTTGGTTATCGCAGTAAGTAATTATTTCAGAAACTACTTTGTCTATATCTGATATAACCTCTTCGTTCTTAAAGCGAATTACTTTATAGCCTAATTCTT
>DAIPZW010000001.1:0-10756 GCA_036781965.1 Bacteroidales bacterium | reverse complement strand
CTAATTCTTTTTGTTCTTCAAAATTATGATACTCTCCATCGATCTCTATAATTAATTGTTTGGATAAACAGACAAAATCAACAATATATTGATCTATCAAATGCTGTTTTCTAAATCGGTAACCAGTTCGTTTAGCTCTTATTCTATTCCAAAGAATACTTTCAGCTTCTGTTAAGTTCTTTCGATTTTCACGAGCATTCTCGATATTACTGTGCCAATCAAGTTTATTTGTAGTATAATAGTTTGGAGTGGAATTTATTCCCCCTCCTTGGGAGGGGGCAAGGGGGAGGTTTATTTCCGCTCCCTCACTTTTACCAATCCAATTACGTTGAGTTTCTTTTAAAGACTCTGTCCAATCCACGTTTTCCAAACCTTTTAATAAACGTTCGGCATAAGCGGATACACGTAAGCACCATTGGCGCATCTTTCTTTGTTCAACAGGGTGACCTCCTCGCTCGGAAACTCCGTCAATCACTTCATCGTTAGCTAAAACTGTACCTAAAGCAGGACACCAATTAACCATACTGTCTCCTAAATAGGCTATTCGGTAATTCATTAATATCTCTTGTTGCTCTTTTTCGGATTTATTGTTCCATTCGTCTGCTGTGAAAGAAAGTTCTTCCGAGTAAGCAATGTTCATATCTTTTGTACCTTGAGTTGAAAATACTTCTATCAATTCTTCTATCGGACGTGCTTGTTGTTCATCGTAACAATAATAAGAATGAAACATTTTAATAAATGCCCATTGCGTCCATTTATAATATTCCGGCTCACATGTTCGGATTTCTCTACTCCAATCAAAGCTAAAACCTATCTTATCTAATTGCTCACGATAGCGTTTTATATTTTTATCTGTAGTAAGTGCAGGATGTTGTCCGGTTTGTATGGCATATTGTTCGGCTGGAAGTCCGTAAGCATCGTATCCCATCGGATGAAGAACATTAAAACCGTTCAATCTTTTATATCTGGAATAAATATCTGAGGCTATATATCCTAAAGGATGCCCTACGTGCAAACCTGCTCCCGAAGGATAAGGAAACATATCCAACACATAATATTTTGGCTTGCTTTTATCTTCCGCTACTTGGTAGGTTTTGTTGTCTTCCCAGTATTTCAACCATCTTTTTTCTATTTCAGGAAAGTTATAATCCATAGGACATTTTCTTTTTTATAATATTAGCTTGCAAAAATAATAAATAAATATGAGTTATAAGGAGATTGTGATTAAGTCAGCCAAGACAATCACAGTTTTCTCTTTTCAATAAATTCAGGTAAGGCTTTTTCAAACAAAGCAATGGCATCTTCCAAAGAACCTATATATTCTCCTCCCGAAGCATTCCGATGTCCACCACCATTAAATACCTCTTCGGCAAATTCATTAGCGGGAAAATCTCCTTTTGATCGGAGAGAAATACGGATTACATCTTTCTCTTGGCGGATAAAAGCGGAAAAAACGATCTTTTCAATGCTTAAAGGAATATTTACAAAGCCTTCTGTATCGCCTTTTTTATATCTAAATCGATTTTGTTCCTCATGCGATAGACTGATCATTGCTGTATTATACTCTTCATATATCTTCAATTTCTCACAAAAAAGATAACCTTGAAGTCTAATTCGGGATTCTGTATAATTATTATAGACCTTGGCATAGATAGCATCCTTGTCTATTCCTTTTTTAAGCAGTTCGCTGATGATAAAATAGATTTCCGGTTGATTTGAATTATAAGTAAAGGCGCCTGTATCGGTCATCATTCCGGTATAAATGCATTCTGCACAATAATTATTGATTAAATCATACATCGATAACTGACAAATAAATCGGAAAATCAGTTCTGCCGTAGAAGATATATCAGAATGAGAAATAACTAAGTCTGCAAAATCAGAAGGTTTCAGATGATGATCAATCATTATCTTTTTCCCTTTGGCTTCTTCTAGCAATGGAGACATGTGTTCTATGCGTGATAATTCATTGAAGTCCAAACAAAAAATAAGTTCCGAAATTTCTAAGGTCTCGCGAGCCAATTGTTCATTCTTTTCTGCAATAATAATATCATTCGCCCCCTTCATCCAAGATAGAAATGGCGGAAAATTATCAGGGACGATTACATTTACATCTTTTCCCAACTCATTCAAAAAATGATATAAGGCTAAAGAAGAACCAATAGCGTCTCCATCGGGAGAAACATGGGATACAATTGAAATTTTATCATACTGATTGATTAATTTCTTAGCAACATCGATTTTTTCTTGTGGGATAATTTTACTTAGCATAGTGTTATTTTTCAACAAAGATAATATATTAATAAAGAAAGTAAAAAAAGTGTTAGATATATCAGTCGCTTTTTAACTAAAAATATTCCTACAAAGATAAAACATAGATATAAACAAAGGACTTGAGGAACGTTGATTTCTATTCCTGTGATTGTCCCGCGAGGAATCCGATTTAAATAAGTAATTGTATCGATGAAAAGGTGAATTATATGGTTTAATAAGCCTCCATCTATATTAAAAAGTAGAGATAAAAGCAAATAGACAGGAATAAGAAATAATAAAAGACTGACTAACGGAACAATTAATAAATTAGTGACAAGAAATAAAAGAGGAAACTGTTGAAAATAAAAAATTGACAGGGGCAAAACTCCGATTTGTGCAGAAGTTGAAACAGTTATTAGTTTCCAAGTATAATCAATAAGCTTATTTTGAGAATAATATAAGTTTTGCAGACTTGGATTAATAATTAAAATGGAAAGAACTGCCATAAAACTCAATTGAAATCCTACGTCAAATAAATATAATGGATTAGATAACAACATAAAAAAAGCGGTAAGTGCCAACGTATTAAAGCTAAAAGCAGGAATAAGCATAGCATGTCCGAAAATCCATATAGACATCATCCAAGCAGCCCTATTAACCGAAGGAGAAAATCCGGTCAAAAAAGCAAAACACCAAATGAAAGGGATAAACAAAAAGTACCAATGGGAATTTATTCCGCAAAAAGAGAGAAAATAGAACAACATCCCAAATAGGATACTAAAATGTAGTCCCGAAATAGCCAAAGTATGACTCGCTCCGGTATTAGAAAAACGCTGTCGTAAGTCATTACTTAAATCATTTCTATAACCTAAAAAAATAGCAGAGGCTAGTGCATAAGAATCTTCATCGGGAATTAGTTTTTGTAACCGATTTAATAAAGATCTTCTCGTATCCAACGCTAAAAATGAGAATTGTTGATGAAGAGGAATCGCTATATTTTCCATTTTCCAACAACTTTTTCGGACAAAACCTGTAGCGGCTACGGATTTTTTCCTTAAATAATTAGGATAATCAAAGGAGTCAGTAAAGTTTTGAGGTTTATCTAAACAAACAAATGCCTGAATGGCATCACCCGATTGAAGAGTTTTACTTAAACTATCCTTTTGAAGATAGACGATTGCCTTCTTATGAATTACTTGATTATAGATTTCTTCATTGGCAGATAGAATTTCTACCTTGCAAGCATACGTTTTAGGCTTTTCAATCGGATCTTCTAAAATACGAAAGGTATAAGTATATTCTTTTATCTCGATTTCCCATTCAGAAGTTTGCCATGCTTGAGTAAACAAGTAAGCTCCTGAAGAAAAACAGAGTCCCATTAGTCCCATACCAAAGAGATGTCGAAGAGAATATGGTTTATTTAAATAAGGAAAAAAGGAAATTCCGATGAAAACGAGGGAAATTCCAATTAAATAAGGATAAGACGTACTATCCTTAGAGTAATAAGCAAAGAGAATTCCGGCTATAAAAGAAAGAACCACCCGCAAAAAAGGGGCTTGCCGTAAAAGTTTCATGTTTAGTTTTGGTATGCTGTTTTGTTGTTCTAATAAATGAAAGTTTAGAAACTTTCTTTCATTCGACGTATCATATCTTCCGGATCTTTTTCCTTGAATATGGCATTCCCTGCTACGAAAATTTCCACACCTGCCTCAGCTAATTGTTTTCCTGTTTCTAAATTTACTCCGCCATCTACTTCAATTCTTACAGGCAAACCTCTTTCGTCAATCATTTTTCTAAGACGTTTCACTTTATCTATGGTACGAGGAATAAAATGTTGTCCACCAAATCCGGGATTTACCGACATTAGAAGAACAAAATCAATCTCTTCAAGAATATCCGTTAATACCTCCACCGGTGTATGCGGATTTAAAACCACTCCGCTTAACATACCCATTTCTTTAATCTGTCCAACAACACGATGAAGGTGAGGACACACCTCGTAATGCACGCTAAGCGAAGATATTCCCCAATCAGCAAACTGTTTAATAAATTTTTGCGGTTCTACAATCATTAAATGCGCATCTAAATGCTTTGTACAAACCCGCGAAACCTGTTCTATGGTTGGAAATCCCAAAGATATATTCGGAACAAATACGCCATCCATAATATCCAAGTGAAGCCATTCTGCCTCACTTCGGTTAATCATTTCCACATCTCTTTCCAAATGAAGAAAATCTGCCGAAAGCAATGAAGGTGCAATTATTGCTGCCATAAGTTTTTTTGACAAAGGTAAGAAAAAAATCAATTACCAGTGTTCAGTAAGCAATTGTCAAGTTTAAAATTTTAGATTCAGGATTCCGAATCAAGTTTGGGACGGCAAGAATCACTATCAACCAAATCTTCCGATTGCTTTTTTATCTGAAAGAATATGATTAAGAAAAGAGCTAAAGAAGCAATTCCCAGCCACCAAGTAGAAGCCATCCCGATAGAGTCAATCTGCTCCGCTTTTTCCGGTGAATTCTGAAAAATATAATAGGTAATCACGCTAAATGCATTATGCGTAAAATGAGCAATGATAGGAATCCACATATTTCGAGTATAGAAAAGTAGATAACCAAAGGTAGCGCCTAACAACATTCGAGGGATAAATCCATAATATTGGTTATGAATTGCACTAAATATCACAGCAACTATCCAAATCACAGCATGATGATTTTTAAATATCCTACCCATTATATTTTGTCCTACTCCTCTAAATAAAATTTCCTCGCCAAATCCGGGCAAGATTGCCATTACTAATAAATTGATTAGTAACATTCCTAAATTGTCAGCAGCAAGCATTCGTTCTATTAAACCGTTATTTGAGTCTTCTGATTGTCTCATCCAAGATTCCAGACCACTTAACCACTCCGGAAGCACCATTTGTTGATTCAAATAGAGAGTTAAATTGACGAAAGGGAACAAAAAGATAATAGCAAGCATGGTTAATCCTAACATAGACGGTTTAGGCAGATATTCAATCTTCAAATATTTTTTATAATTAGGACTAAACATCCATGCACACAAAAAAGTCGGCAAAATAAACATTCCTATTTGACTTAAAAGCTGGATTTGTTTCATATATGCCGGGTTTGCTGTTAAATCTTTTATGAATGCAGCCATAGCATCTGTATCTCCCATTTGAGGAAGATTATTGATTTCTTGAGCAGTAACAATAAACACTCCAATAAAAGAAAAGATCATTGAACCGGCAATAACCGAAGCAATTAAGATAAGGAGTTGCGCGAAAGGGGAAGAGTTAGAATAAGCTGCTTTTAATGACATAAGATTAATCTCGATTAGAAAAATATTTCATAAATTGGAAACGCTCAAAAAGAGAAGGATCATCAGAATAAGTCTTATTGAATTTCCCCTTGAAATCTCCGATGGAATCGAAATTCATGACCGACATCCATTCTTTTATGCTATGATTCATCTTTGAAATAATACTATTTCCATTTTGATAAATAGTACTACATACTTCAACTGCTGAAGCGCCTGATAAAATACATTTAACAACGTCTTCAAAATCATGGATTCCTGAGGAAGAGGCTATGGAAACATCGGAATTATTTCCCGAAACAATGCTTGTCCACCTAAGCGTATCGCCAATGTCGTAGTTAGAACTGAATAATTGTCCGGAGGTAACTTGAAGAGAATGAATATTAATATCCGGTTGATAGTAACGATTGAAAAGAACAACGCCAGAAGCTCCAGCTTGCTTTAGTTCATTGATAAAAACAACCAAATTACTGAAGTATTTGCTTATTTTAGCTACGACCGGAATCCGAACTGAACGACTGATTTTACGGACTATCTCCAAGTATTTATCTTCTACCATTTCAGCGGACTTCTTAGTTTTCTCCGTATTCAAGAAAAATAAATTTAATTCCAAAGCATCGGCTCCGGCAGCTTCAATTTGTTGAGCAAAATCTTCCCAAGAATTATCAGTATAACAATTGATGCTGGCAATAATCGGGATAGAACAAGCAGTTTTACTTTCCTTTATCAGATTTAGATACTTACGGACTTCATTTTCTTTGAAATAGTTCGTAACGTAATCCATCTCTTCGGTATGTATTCCATGAGAAAGCAAACTAAAAGACTCTTGTGATAATTGTTCTTCAAATAAAGATTTCAATACAACCGCTCCTGCTCCTGCTTGCTCCAATTCCAAGTTCTTTTTAGCGGTATTGGTCAAGCCCGAACTACCGATAATAATTGGATTTGACAAAGTTAAGCCTGCAAATGTCGTTTCTAATGGATTTTTCATACTAGTTTCTTGCTCCAAATATTTTACTTCCTATGCGCACTAACGTACTTCCTTCTTCAATAGCGATGGGATAATCATCACTCATCCCCATAGATAATTCAAAAAAAGCCGATTTATCCGAAAAATATTCTTTCTTTACTCGTTGAAAAAAGGAAGAAAGTCCGGCAAATTCTTTTCTTATTTGATTATCATCGTCGGTTAAGCTAGCCATCCCCATCAATCCGCAAACTTGTATGTGAGAAAGTTCAGCAAGTCCGTTTTCTCGGAATAGAGATTCAGCTTCTTCAAAAGAAAATCCGAATTTATGTTCTTCTTGAGCAATATGTATTTGTAACAATACATTCACTTGCCGATTAAACTTAGCAGCTTCTTTATTTACTTCTTTCAATAGTTTCAGACTATCAACGCTGTGGATAAGATGAACAAAAGGAACAATGTATTTTACCTTATTTCCTTGTAAATGTCCGATGAAATGCCACTCAATATCTTTGGGTAGTTCATTATACTTAGGTACAATTTCTTGAGCTCGGTTTTCTCCGAAAATACGTTGCCCTGTATCATAAGCTTCTTGGATTAATGAAGCCGGATGAAGTTTAGAAACTGCAACTAATTTGACTGAATCGGGCAAAGTCTTCTTTATCTCCTGTAGTCTGTCTGCTATGCTCATTTTATTCTTCTTCTTGTTTCACTTTGTCTTTAGGAGCAAATGGGAATACATCCATGATCATGGTTTCGCTGACCGATGCAATGACATAATCTGCCATTCCTCCTTTCATTCCGTCCTCTAAAACCGAAATGGCTTCTTTCAAATCTGAAGCTTGAGCCAACATCTGCACAGAAGTTTTCTTTTCCGCTCCGCTTTTTTCGTCCAAAGTGATATAAAAGACTTTTATTTTATAATACCGATCGCCTGTTTCATTGAAAAACAGCTCATTTAATCGAGCTCTTTTTATATCTGTCACGGTAAATTCACCGCTGATATAAGGTTTCATCTCTTCAATTATTCGGGCTTCCGCTTCTGTGAAAGAAAGAGCATCGACAAGATAAGGTTCTGTTACTTTCTTTTGGACACCATTCTCCATCATTTTTTCGTAAGAAACTTTACATTCAAACCAATTCATGTTATTTATATAAGGATTAATATTCTATTTTATCTTCTTTCTGATTCCAAAGCCGAAAAGCCTCAAGAGCTTCGTCGCGCATCATCTTAGTTACCGGAATGGATCGTTTATCTTCGGGCAAATCTAATTGATCGTAAATAAAAGAATCGTCAAATCCGATTTTTGCTGCATCGTCTTTAGTATTTGCATAGTACAATTTATCAATTCTAGCCCAATAAATAGCAGAAAGGCACATAGGACAAGGTTCGCAAGAAGAATAAATCTCACAACCTGATAGGTCAAAAGTTCCTAATGCTTGGGCAGCTTCCCGAATTACCGTAACTTCTGCATGCGCAGTCGGGTCTAATTTTTGGGTTACTTGATTCCAACCAGCGGCAACTTCTTTTCCATCTTTTAAAATAACCGCTCCGAAGGGACCTCCTCCGTTTTTTACACTCTCTATTGATAAGTGAATGGCTTTTTGCATCGCTTTTTGTTGCGTTTCATTCATGATCTTTCCTCTTTTAGACTATTATTTATCTGTTCTATATAGGCAAGAACATCATCGCGACCGTTTTTGTTGGACGAAGAAGTATTAATCATGGGCGGAAGTTCTTCCCAAAATTCCAACAGTTTGTTTTTATATACTTCTATATTCTCTTTTAATTTCGATTGAGAGATTTTATCCGTCTTTGTAAAGATTATAGCGAAAGGAATTCCCATTTCTCCTGTTTCATTGATAAAATCTATATCTATTTTTTGAGGTTCATGACGGCAATCTATCAGGATAAACAGATTGGTCAATGCTTTTCTTTTCTTCAGATAAGCATAAATAATCTGATGTATCCGTTCTCTGCCTTGTTTCCCCCTTTGTGCATACCCATATCCCGGTAAATCGACCAAGTACCATTCATCATTTATAATAAAATGATTGATTAATTGCGTTTTCCCCGGTGTAGAAGATGTCATGGCAAGTCCTTTTCGTTGAGTAAGCATATTAATCAAGGAAGATTTCCCTACATTCGAGCGACCGATAAAGGCATATTCCGGTTTTCTATCGGGCGGACATTTATAAGGGTCGGTATTGCTGATAACAAATTCTGCTTTCTTAATAATCATGACGATTTATTTTTAGGAACAACAAAGATAATGAATAAATCTTCGTTTTACAAAAGACAAAGAATAAGATTTTGGTAGAAGACAGACCGGATGATTAAGTTTATGTGTTGTTTTCAGGAGTTTGAATATATCCAATTGGGCGACGAGGTTTGTTTATTTCGTTTATGGACGGATTTAGAATTAAATGTCTAATAGCTACAAAGGCGCGCATGATATTACGATTAATTTCAATAGCGGTTTCACTATTTAATATACTTGACAACATAGCCACTCCAAGCTCAATAAAAGCATAAGGCAAGTGTTTTATATTACTTCCTCTCCCTTTGTTCAAGGTCACAAATTGTGACCTTGAAAGTTCCTCTTTCGTAACTTCAAACATAAAGTCATCTCCTGCAAAACATTTTAAGTTCCGTTTTACTGCTTGCTTAAGAACTTTCGTCTCAATGCCATACATTTCTGCCAAATCACGATCAAGCATTACACGAACGCCTCGAATTTCATAAATACGGTTGCGGATAAGTTGTATTTCCATAGTTATAAAGAATTATTTCCTATTATTGGTTGTTGGTTATTAAGTTATAGTTTATTGCTATAAAGATAGCATAAAGAAGAACATTAGTCTTCAAAAATATCTAATTTTAATTCTTCTCCATCAAAGACAGCGTAAGAAAAATGCCTGATCCAATCGCCTAGTATAAGGATTCTTGATTTATGATTAAGCATTAAATCCAACATAATATGCCGATGTCCGAAGACGAAAAAGTCTATTTCCGGATGTTCTTTTAAGTATTTCTTCGCAAAAAGGATTAAATGTTCTTTATCTTCCCCTAAATATTCCGGAGTTTCGGACAATCCTTTTTTTCTGCTGCTTTTAGACCACTTCTGCGCTAAGCCTATTCCCCAACGAGTGGGAAGTAGGGAGAAAATTCCTTGACAAAATTGATTATGAAATACGGATCGTATTAATTTGAAAGCTCGAGAATTATCACCTAAACCGTCTCCGTGAGCCAAAAAGAAAACCTTTCCGTCATGATTTACGGTAATTGGGTCTTTATGCACAATAACTCCCGTTTCATCGGGCAAATAATCAAAAATCCAAATGTCATGATTGCCCGTGAAAAAGTGTATTTCAACGCCGGCATCGTTCAATTCGGCAATCTTACCTAGGAAACGGACAAAACCACGCGGAACGACTTTTTTATATTCAAACCAAAAGTCGAAGACATCGCCCAAGAGATACAAAATCTTAGCATCTTTCTTGATTTCATCTAGCCAATGTACAAACTTCCGCTCCGTTTCTCTGGAATCGGATAGAACATTTGAGCCTAAATGCAAATCGGATGCAAAGTATATCTTATTTCTTTCCATTTTTATAGGAAGCCAAGTTCGAGTTTAGCTTCTTCACTCATCATATCTTTATTCCATTCGGGCTCCCAAACAAGATTTACATCCACATGTTTGACTTCTTCAATTCCTTCCACTTTCATTCGTACATCTTCCACGATGAAATCGGCAAGAGGACAGCCCGGCGCAGTCAAAGTCATAGTAATCGCCACATTCTTCCACTCATCTACTTCAATATTATAGATAAGTCCCAAATCATAAACGTTTACCGGAATTTCCGGATCATAAACCGTTTTGAGTATTCTTACTATCTCTTCTTCCAGCTGTAACAGATTTTCCATAGCTCCAAATAAATTAATGCTTGTAAGGGGCAAAGGTAATAAAAAATCATAAGTGATTTTTTTAATTGAGAGTGGAGAGTTGAAAATGGAGAGTTATTTTTTTTGTCATCCCATGCTTGACACGGGATCTCACTAGATTACGGATCAAGTCCGTAATGACAAGTCGAATAGCTTGCTTCATTTTATTCGTAATGACGTTTTTTCGACAAGGGGGCATGCCCCCTTGCTAATAATAATCATTAAACACTAAACTATAAACCTTAAACATAAAAATATTCCCTTTATAT